>CAZFET010000434.1:0-2585 GCA_964517545.1 uncultured Burkholderiaceae bacterium | reverse complement strand
ACGCGGACGTGGACGAGCTGCCGTGGCTGCGCTGGACCAGCCGCGGTCGCCTCGTAGCGGTCCTCATCGCGCTGCCACACCAGCTCGGCCGTGCCGCGCGCGGCGCCGCGTTGCAGCTCGTAGTGCAGGCGGCCCGACGGCGGCGGCAGCGTCGGGTAGACGGGCGAGGGTTCGCGCGTCGCGAGGTCGGCGTCGCTCGACGCGGGTGGCACCGCCGTGGCTGGCGACGTGGCGGCCGCCGTGGTCGGTGCCGCCGTGGTCGGTGCCGTCGCAGTTGGTGCCGCCATGGGCGGCGCCGCGTTCGGTGGCGGCATCGCACGCATGCGCGCCGCGGCGGACGATGCGCTGCGTGCGTCGCGACCGACGGTCGCCGTGCGCGGCACGGGCTCGGCGCGCGGGGGCGGCGACGCGTCGTGCGCGACGGCGGAGTCGGCCGCCTCCGCGAATTCGATGCGCACCGTGAGCGGCGCGCGCATTTCGGGCCGCCCCGGCTCGCGCGGCTCGAACCCCGTGAGCCACGCGAGGTGCAGCACGATCACCGCGGTCGCGACGAGCAGCGTCGCGCGCCAACGCGGCGCGCGGGCCCCGTGTCTCGAGCACGGCACGCGCGGCGTCTGCGCTGCGCGCGCGTCGCGCGCGGCAGCCGCCACAATGCGGCCCCCTCCTCCCCGATCGATCATGAAGCTCGCCACCTACAAGGACGGCACTCGCGACGGCCAGCTCGTCGTCGTCTCGCGCGACCTGGCTGCGGCCCATTATGCGACCGGCATCGCCACCAGACTGCAGCAGGCGCTCGACGACTGGAACTTCCACGCGCCGCTGCTCGACGAGCTGTACCAGACCCTCAACGGCGGCAAGGCGCGCCACGCCTTCGCGTTCGACCCGCGCCGCTGCATGGCGCCGCTGCCGCGCGCGTACCAGTGGGCCGACGGCTCGGCCTGTCTCGCCCACGCGCGGCGCGTGCTGGCCGCGCGCGGCGTGCCGCTGCCCGAGGACCTGGAGACCGTGCCGCTGCTGTACCAGGGCGGCAGCGACGACCTGCTCGGGCCGTGCGACGAAGCGCGCTTCGCCGACGAAGCCTGGGGCATCGACCTCGAGGCCGAACTGGCGGTCGTGACCGGCGACGTGCCGATGGGCGCGAGCCCGGAGCAGGCACTCGAAGGCGTGCGGCTGCTGATGCTCGCCAACGACTGGACCCTGCGCGAGCGCGTGTCGCCCGAACTCGCCCGCGGCTTCGGCTTCTTCCAGAGCAAGCCGGCCACCGCGTTCGGCCCGGTCGCGGTGACGCCCGACGAACTGGGCGACGCCTGGCGCGGCGGCCGTGCGCACGTCGTGCTGCGCAGCGCCGTGAACGACCGCGAGCTCGGCCGCTGCGACGCGGGCGCGGGCATGCACTTCCACTTCGGCCAGCTGCTCGCGCACGCGGCGCAGACGCGCCGGCTGCGCGCCGGCTCCATCATCGGCTCGGGCACCGTGGCGAGCGACGACGAGCGCGCCGGCGTGCACTGCCTCGTCGAGCGCCGCGCGCTCGAAGCCCTGCGCGACGGCCAGTCCTCGACCGGCTACCTGAAGTTCGGCGACAGCGTGCGCATCGAGGCGTTCGACGCCGACGGCGGCAGCGTGTTCGGCGCGATCGAGCAGCGCGTGGCGCGGGCCGGGCACTGACGCGCGCGATCAGCTCGCGTACACCGCGTCGAACGAGCGGAAGCCCTTCACTTCGATCGGGTTGCCCGACGGGTCGCGGAAGAACATCGTCCACTGCTCGCCGGGCTGTCCTTCGAAGCGCACGCCGGGTTCGACGACGAAGCGCGTGCCGGCCGCGCGCAGCCGCTCGGCCAGCGCCTGCCAGTCGGGCAGTTCGAGCACGACGCCCAGGTGCGGCATCGGCACGAGCGTGTCGCCGACGCGGCCGCTGTCGGTGGTGGCGAAGGGCTCGCCCAGGTGCAGCGAGAGCTGGTGCCCGAAGAAGTCGAAGTCGACCCAGGTGTCGGTGCTGCGGCCTTCGCGGCAGCCCAGCACGCCGCCGTAGAAGCGGCGCGCGGCGTCGAGGTCGCGCACGTGCAACGCGAGGTGGAACAGGCTCTTCATGGCGATGTGTCGGTGTCGAAGGGCCGCTGCCCGGACCGCGGCGCGCGGCCGCGAAGGCGGCACCTGGCGCGATGCCGTCGATCGTACGCGCCGGTCGCTTGTCCCGCTGACATCGCGTGCCGCGGCGGGTACGATGGTCCGCACGCCGCACCGGCACCGCGGCGCACGCACCTCGAGGCGACCCGCCATGGCCGACAGCGCCGCCCAGTTCGCCAAGCTCGTCCCCGGCTTCGACTTCCTGCAGGGCCTGGTGAAGAACGCCGGCTCGGCGCTGCCCAACATCGGCCAGTGGGTCGCGCCCACCTTGAACCCCGAGGAACTGGAAAAGCGCATCGAGGAGCTGCGCACGGTGCAGTTCTGGCTCGAGCAGAACGCGCGCATGCTGGGCGCGACGATCCAGGCGCTCGAGGTGCAGCGCATGACGCTGTCGACCTTGAAGACGATGAACGTGCAGATGGAGGACCTGCGCGAGAGCCTGAAGATCCGCATGCCCGGCA
>CAZFET010000433.1:0-2587 GCA_964517545.1 uncultured Burkholderiaceae bacterium | reverse complement strand
GTCGGCACCGGTCGTGAAGCCCGAATCCGGCCCCGCCAGCCAGGCGACCACCGAGCCGATCTCCTCCGGCGTGCCCAGGCGCTTGACCGGGATCGTCGCGACGATCTTCTCGAGGATCTCGGGCTTGATCGCGCGGACCATGTCGGTGCCGATGTAGCCGGGGCTCACCGTGTTGACGGTCACGCCCTTGGCCGCGAGTTCCTGCGCCAGCGCCATCGTGAAGCCGTGCATGCCGGCCTTGGCCGCCGAGTAGTTGGTCTGGCCGGCCTGGCCCTTCTCGCCGTTGACCGAGCTGATCTGGATGATGCGGCCCCAGCCGCGCTCGACCATGTCGGGCACCACCTGCTTCGTGACGTTGAACATCGAGTTCAGGTTGGTGTCGATCACCGCGTGCCAGTCGTCGGGCGACATCTTGAGGAACATGCGGTCGCGCGTGATGCCCGCGTTGTTCACCAGCACGTCGATCGGGCCGTGCTCGGCCTTGGCCTTCGAGAAGGCCTCGACCGTCGACTCCCAGTCGGCCACGTTGCCCACCGACGCGTAGAAGGTGTAGCCGAGCGCCTTCTGCTCGTCGAGCCACTTCTTGTGGTCGCGGCTCGGGCCGCAGCCGGCGATCACCTTGAAGCCCTCCTTCGCCAGGCGCTGGCAGATCGCGGTGCCGATGCCGCCCATGCCGCCGGTGACGTACGCCACTTTCTGAGTCATTGCAGTCTCCTCTGTCGAAGCCGTGGGTGATGGATGCAGGTCAGCGCTCGACGGTCAGCGCCACGCCCATGCCGCCACCGATGCACAGGCTGGCGATGCCCTTGCGGGCGTTGCGGCGCTGCATCTCGTGCAGCAGGGTCACGAGGATGCGGCAGCCCGACGCGCCGATCGGATGGCCGATCGCGATGGCCCCGCCGTTGACGTTGACCTTGCTCGTGTCCCAGCCCATCTCGTTGTTCACCGCGCAGGCCTGCGCCGCGAACGCCTCGTTGATCTCGAGCAGGTCGAGGTCGGCGGGCTTCCAGCCGGCGCGCTCCAGCGCCTTGCGGCTGGCGGGCACGGGGCCCATGCCCATGATCTTCGGGTCGAGCGCGCTGGTGGCGTAGCTGGCGATGCGCGCCAGCGGCTTCAGGCCGAGCTGGTCGGCCTTCTTCGCGCTCATCACCACGACCGCCGCAGCGCCGTCGTTCAGGCCCGACGCGTTGCCCGCCGTCACGCTGCCCGCCTTGTCGAACGCCGGCCGCAGCCCCGAGAGCGCCTCGGCGCTGGTCTTCTTGTTGATGAACTCGTCGCTCGCGAACACCACCGGGTCGCCCTTCTTCTGCGGGATGACGACGGGCACGATCTCGTCCTTGAACCGGCCGGCCTCCTGCGCCGCGGCGGCCTTCTGCTGGCTCGCCAGCGCCAGCGCGTCCTGCTGCTCGCGCGTGACGCCGTACTGCCTGGCCACGTTCTCGGCGGTGATGCCCATGTGGTACTGGTTGTACACGTCCCACAGGCCGTCGACGATCATCGAGTCGATCATCTTCCAGTCGCCCATGCGCTGGCCTTCGCGCGAGCCCATCAGCACGTGCGGCGCGAGGCTCATGCTCTCCTGGCCGCCGGCGATCACGATCTCGCTGTCGCCGTCGCGGATGGCCTGCGCCGCCAGCATCACGGCCTTCAGGCCCGAGCCGCACACCGCGTTGATCGTCAGCGCCGGCACGCCCTGCGGCAGGCCCGACTTGATGACCGCCTGGCGCGCCGGATTCTGCCCGGCACCGGCTTGCAGCACCTGGCCGAGGATGACCTCGCCGACCTGCTCGCCCGACAGCTTCGCGCGCTCCAGCAGCGCCTTGATGACGGTGGCGCCGAGCTCGGGGGCGGGTGTCTTCGAGAGCGTGCCGCCGAACTTGCCCACGGCGGTGCGGGCGGCGGCGACGATGACGATGTCGGTACTCATGCGGGTCTCCTTGGCGATGACGGGGTCTCGATGCGGCGGTGATGCGGTCCGGGCGGCGGGCGCGACGCGCTCGCCGTCAGGCCTTCACCTTGACGTAGCGGCCGGGCGCCGCCTCGATCGGGCGGTACTTGCGGTTGCCGTAGCTCCTGGGCGCGGCCACCTGGCGGCCGGCGTGGGGCTTGAGCCACGCCGCCCAGTCGGTCCACCAGCTGCCCGGGTGCTCGGTCGCGCCGTCGAACCAGGCCTCGGCATCGGCCGGCAGCGATGCGTTGGTCCAGTAGCTGCGCTTCTTCTTCTCGGGCGGGTTGATCACGCCGGCGATGTGGCCCGAAGCGCCCAGCACGAAGCGCTTGCGGCCCTTGAGCAGGCGCGTGGAAGCGTAGGCCGCCTTCCACGGCACGATGTGGTCCTCGCGCGAGCCGTACACGAACACCGGCGCCTTGATCGCGCCGAGGTCGACCTTCTCGCCGCACACGGTGAGCGCGCCCGGCACCTTCAGCTCGTCCTGGAGGTAGGTGTGGCGGAGGTACCAGCAGTACATGGGGCCCGGCAGGTTGGTCGAGTCGCCGTTCCAGTACAGCAGGTCGAACGGCGGCGGCGTCTCTCCCTTGAGGTAGTTGCCCACCACGTAGTTCCACACCAGGTCGTTCGGGCGCAGGA
>CAZFET010000432.1:0-2591 GCA_964517545.1 uncultured Burkholderiaceae bacterium | reverse complement strand
CGGATCTTCCATCCGCCGAAGCGCGCGGGCGGGATGAGCATCGCGAAGTTCGTCTCGCCGCACGCCCTCGGGCAGGCCGCCGCCACGTCCGTCCTCTTCCCCTCCGCGCCCTGGGCCCGCTCTGTCAGCGACATCGACGCCCAGCGGCGCGCCGAGGAGGCGCTGCGCCGCTCCGAGGAGCGCTACCAGCTCGCGGTGGCCGGCTCCAACGAGGGCCTGTGGGACTGGGACCTGGTCGCCGACACGCTGTTCCTGTCGGCGCGCGCGCAGCTGCAGGTGCAGGCCAGCGCCGGCGAACCGCTGCGCCCGCGGCACGAGTGGATCGAGATGACGGAGTACCACCCCGACGACCTCGACCGCATCCGGCGCGCGATCTCGGCGCACCTGCACGGCCAGACGCGGCACTTCGAGGTCGAGTACCGCATCCGCCATCACGGCGGGCAGTGGCACTGGTACCGCCAGCGCGGCGTGGCGCTGCGCGACGAGACCGGCCGGCCCTACCGCATGGCCGGCTCGATGGAGGACATCACCGACCGCAAGGCCGCCGAGGCCGAGCGCGACCGGCTCGAGCAGCAGCTGCGCCAGTCGCAGAAGCTCGAGGCGATGGGCACCCTGGCCGGCGGCATCGCGCACGACTTCAACAACATCCTCGCGGCGATCCTCGGCTACGGCGAGATGGCGCAGAAGGACGCGCCCGAGGGCACGACCCTGCGCCGCCACATCGACGCCGCCCTCAGCGCCGCGATGCGGGCGCGCTCGCTGGTCGAGCGCATCCTCGCCTTCAGCCGCAGCGGCATGGGCGAGCGCGTGCCGGTGCACGTGCGAGCGGTGGTCAGCGAGGCGCTCGACGTGGTGCTCGCGTCGCTGCCGGCGGGCGTGCGGCTCGAACGCGACCTCGCCTGCGGCGACGCGGCCGTGCTCGGCGACGCCACGCAGATCCACCAGGTGATGATGAACCTGTGCGCCAACGCCGTGCAGGCGATGGGCAGCGCGGGCACGCTCGGCGTCGAGGCGAAGAAGGTCACGCTCGACGCGCCGCTCGGCGTCACCACGTGCCGGCTGCCCGAAGGCAGCTACGTGCGCCTCGTCGTGCGCGACACCGGCGTGGGCATCGCGCCGCGCGTGCTCGAGCGCATCTTCGACCCGTTCTTCACGACCAAGGAGATCGGCGTCGGCACCGGCCTCGGGCTGTCGCTCGTGCACGGCATCGTCACCGACCTCGGCGGCGGCATCGACGTGCAGAGCACGCCGGGCGCGGGCACGACGCTCACCGTGTACCTGCCGTGGTCGAGCTGCATCGCCGAGCCGGCGGTGGTCGAGGAGCCGGTGGTCGAGGGCGGCGGCGAGACCGTCCTGCTGGTCGACGACGAGGAGGCGCTGGTGCGCCTGGGCGAGGAGATGATGGCCGAGCTCGGCTACGAGCCGGTGGGCTTCGCGTCGAGCACGGCGGCGCTCGCCACCTTCCGCGCCGAGCCATCGCGCTTCGACATCGTGCTGTCCGACGAGTCGATGCCCGAGATGACCGGCTCGGAGCTGGCGCGCGAGATCCGCAAGATCCGGCCCGACATCCCGATCGTGCTGATGACCGGGCACGTCACGCCGGCGCTGTCGGCGCGCGCGCGCGAGGCCGGCGTGGCCGAGGTGCTGGCCAAGCCGCTGGTCTCGCGCGAGATCGCGCGCAGCCTGGCCGCCGCGCTGCGCGCCTGAACCCGCCGCCCGCCGCCGCGCGGGCCGGCGCTCGTCAGACCGCGAAGTCGCTCAGGCTCTTGCCCGCGGCCAGCGCCTCGCGCAGCCAGCGCGGACGCGGTCCGCGGCCGCCCCAGGTGTTGCCCGCCTCGTCGCGGAACTTCACCTTCGCGGCGCGTCCCTTGCGACCCTTGCGCGGCGCCCTGGCCTTCGGGGCGGCGGC
Organism: uncultured Burkholderiaceae bacterium; assembly: GCA_964517545.1. Lineage (GTDB taxonomy): Bacteria > Pseudomonadota > Gammaproteobacteria > Burkholderiales > Burkholderiaceae_C > CAZFET01. The sequence goes on along the minus strand of CAZFET010000432.1, from coordinate 682 downwards.
CGCCTTGGCGCGCCGGCCCCGGCCCCCGAAGCCGAGATCGGCGGCGCTCAGCCCGTAAGCGGCGATCGCCTCGCGGATACGCTGGATCACGCCCTGGACCTCCTGGCGGCGCAGCTTCTCGGCCTCGGCCTGCAAGGTCTCGATCTGCTGCATCACGCCGGCATAGGTCTTCTTCATCGTGGGTTCTCCGGTCACGTTGGTGGTCTGGGCCTGGTGGCCGGCCTGCACAGTAGCACGACCTCGCGCAGCCCCCGGCCGGCCGTGCCCCCGAGGTCACCCGCGGGCCGCGGCCGGCGCGAGGCTGGCATAGTCGCGTCTGCCTCGCGCGGCGTCGTCTCGCCGCAGGCCGCCGCCGCCAGCGCCCCAGCCGACCCCAGCGCCGACTCCACCGCCGACCCCCACGCCCGATGCCCGCCCTTCCCCCGATCACGCAGGCGCTCCTGCTCGTCAACACCGGTGTGTTCTGCCTGCAGTTCCTGCTCGGCCCGTGGCTGGAGCAGTGGTTCGCGCTGTGGCCGTTCGCCGGCGGCTTCCTGCCGTGGCAGGTCGCGACGTACGCCTTCCTGCACGGCGACGTGCTGCACCTGTTCTTCAACATGCTCGGCCTGTGGATGTTCGGCGCCGAGATCGAGCGCGTGTGGGGACCGCGCCGCTTCCTGCAGTTCTACGCGGCGAGCGTGCT
>CAZFET010000431.1:0-2601 GCA_964517545.1 uncultured Burkholderiaceae bacterium | reverse complement strand
GTCACCGGCGCCGTCGTTGGCGCGCAGCGCGGCGCGCACGCCCCACGCGCGCGTCTCGTCGCTCCAGTCGGCGGCACTCTTGCCGGCGACCTCGGCGGCGCGGCGGTACCAGCCGTTGGCCTCGGGCGCGAGCTTCTGCGCGGCCTGGCGCGCCACCTGCGACCACGCCCAGCCGGCCAGGTCGGCGGGCAGCGCGCGCTCGAAGCGGCGCTCGAGCTGCGCGGCGGCGGCCTCCGGCTCGTGGGCGGCCATGCGCGCGAGCGCGAGCGCCGTCAGCTCGGCGTTCGTGCGACCGGCCGTCGAGGCCTTGCGCGTGACGTAGCGCCCGGCGTTGTCGGCGATCTCGCCCACGGCGGCGGCGGCGCCGTTGCCGAGCAGGCCCACGGCCTTCTGCGCGGCGCGCAGGCGCCCGGCCTCCACCGACGACTGCGCCTTGCGCCACACGTCGGCCGCGTCGAAACGCTTCGCCTCGAACAGCGTCTGCGCCATCAGCGCGCAGCCCTCGTCGCTGTCGCGCTGGGCGAGCCAGGCGGCGCGCGCGCGCTCGGTCACGTCGCGCCCGGCCGCGTGCTCGGCCAGCAGCGCGTAGCAGGTGACCTCGCGGTCGTCGTTCATGCGAAAGCGCGGGAAGTCGCGCGCGAAGTTCGCCCAGTCGCGCCGCTTGCCGAGCTCGAGCAGCCAGTCGTTGCGCAGCCGGTCCTCGACGTAGCTGCCGCGCCAGCGGGCGTAGAAGGCCTCGACCTCGTCGACGCTCGCGTCGGCCAGCCGGTTGGTCAGCTCCCAGTACTCGACCCACATCGCCAGCGGATGGCGCTCGGACTCGGGCGCGGCCATCACCGCGGCGCGGGTGGCGGCGAGGCGCTGGCGGTCCTTCTTGCGGAAGGCCTCGCGCGCCTCGACCACGGTGTCCTGGCCGGTCTGGGCGTGCGCGACAGGCAGCGCGAGCGGCAGCGCGGCGGTCGACAACGCGGCCGCGGCCAGCCAGCGCGAGAGCAGGTACCGTCGGGTCATGGGGTTCCGATCCAATCGTAGCGCACGCGTTTCATCCCTTGATTCCGGTCGTTCGTCGCAATCCGCTTCATGCCGGGTTCCGAATGCGGAACCCTTGCGGTCCAGGCTCGCTCCCAACAGCCTCATCGGTTGATCGATAGGCCGCTTCGAACACGACAGCTCCTGTTCTGCGGCTACTTCCACGGGCGTCACGTTCGCGTGACGCCCGCTTTCTTTCGTGGGCCGGGCGGTCGCCCGTTCAACCCGCGTCGCCGATCGCCGCGCGCGTGAGTGCGGCCTGCTCGCGCACCCAGCGGGTGAACTCGCTCAGCTCCGGCCGCAGGCGCGCCTCCGGCAGCAGGATCTGCCAGTAGGTGAAGGGGCTGGTCATGCGTCCGGCGGCGCCGAAGGGCTCGACCAGCTCGCCGCGCTCGATCGACTCGTGCACCAGCGCCAGCCGGGCGAGCGCCACGCCCTGGCCGGCCAGCGCGCCCTGGATCTGCTGGTAGGTGAAGTTCAGCCGCACCCAGCGGCGCGGCTCGAGCTGCGGCAGGCCGTGTTCGCGCAGCCAGCGACGCCAGTTCAGCCACTCGGTGCTGGCCAGCGGGCTGTCCTCGTCGAGCAGCGCGTGGCCGGCCAGGTCGGCCGGCTCGCGCAGCGGCGGGGCGCGACCGCTGGCGGCCTGCTCCGCCAGCTGGGCGCTCACGACCGGCGTGAGGATCTCGCCGAACAGCCGCTCGGCGCCCGGCGGCGCGGCGTCGGGGTGGCAGTAGCGCAGCGCCACGTCGAGGTCGGGGTCGTCGAGGCCGACGAAGACGTCGCCGGCCGAGACGCGGATGTCGATGTCGGGATGCGCCGTCTGGAACGTATGCAGCCGCGGGATCAGCCACAGCGACGCGAACGAGGCGAAGGTGGTCAGGCCGACGTGGCGCCGGCCGCGCGCCACGCGGATCTGCCGCACCGTCGCGTCGAGCCGGTCCAGCAACGGCGCCACGGCGCGCATCAGCGTGTGGCCGGCATCGGTCAGCTCGACCTTGCGGGTGCCGCGCAGGAACAGCGGCGCGCCGAGCTCGTCTTCGAGCGTGCGGATCTGCCGGCTCACGGCCGACTGCGTCAGGTGCAGTTCGGTCGCCGCGGCGCTGAAGCTCAGGCGCCGCGCGACGGCTTCGAACGCGCGGATCGGGCCGACCGCCAGCGGCCGCATGCGGGGAGGTCTATTCATTCGCTTCTCGCATGATTGAGGGTGCCGGAACTCATTGGCCCGGCAGCTCGTGATGGCGAAGAATACCTCTGCGAACTACCCGAGGAAGCCATCATGACGCGCATCGCCAGCATGACCAGCACGCAACAATCCGCCGCCCTGCCCGACGGCCGTCCGAGCGGCCTGCAGCCGGGTTGGCTGCTCGCGCGCGGCCAGGCGCTGACCCTGCTGCCGCCGGCCATGCCGCGCTGGGTGCGCGTGGTCGAAGGGGAGGTGTGGTTGACGCTCACCGCGCGCGACGGCCGCGGCAGCGACGACTGGTGGCTGCTGCGCGGCGACCGCTGGATGCTGCCGTCGGGCGCGGCGGCGGTGCTCGAGGCCCGCGGCCGCGCGCGCTTCGAGCTGCTGGA
>CAZFET010000430.1:0-2604 GCA_964517545.1 uncultured Burkholderiaceae bacterium | reverse complement strand
GGCCGGCTACAGCCGCTACTTCGGCGACGAGTGGCTGGTCGACGGCTTCGCCCGCTGGCACTCGCAGGACCGCGCGCTGTTCTACAGCGACAACGCCACCACCTCGACGCGCTACCTGTCGCGCAGCCGCCAGCTCGGCACCTTCAGCGACTTCGGCATGGGCCTCAAGGCGACCTGGACCGCGCGCACCGTGCCCGGGCAGTACGTGCTCAAGCTGCACGGCGCGTACGAGTTCGTGCGCTACAAGTTCAAGGACTTCACCGACGTGCGCACCGGCCAGCCCTACGCCTACGACGCGAGCATCCTGCAGCTGTTCGTGTCGGCCACCTTCTGATCCCCCGAGAGTCCGAGAGGCCCGCCATGGTCCACACGCTCCTCCGATGCCTCGCCGCCGTGCTGGCCGCCGCCGCGATCGCGGCTCCGGCTTCGGCCCAGACGGCCCCCGCCGCGCCGAAGACGCCGGCTGCCCAGGCCACGCCGGCCGCGCCGCCGTCTGCTTCGGCCGCCCCTTCGCCGGCCGCCGCCGCGGCCACCGCCGCCGCGCCGCCCGAGGCGAAGCCGCCGGCCGGCAACGCCAGCCTCGACAACCGCATCCAGGACGTGAAGGCCGACGTGATCCGCCTGAACCGCGACCTGCTCGTGCTGGAGGAGGAACTGCTGTTCCCGGCCAACACGCAGGTGGCGCTGTTCCTGTCGATGGACGTGGGCAAGCTGTTCTCGCTCGACTCGGTGCAGATCAAGCTCGACGACAAGGTGGTCGCGTCGTACTTGTACACGCCGCTGGAGGTGCAGGCACTGCACCGCGGCGGCGTGCAGCGCCTGTACCTCGGCAACCTGAAGGCCGGCACGCACGAGCTGGTGGCCTTCTTCACCGGCAAGGGCCCGCACGAGCGCGACTACAAGCGCGGCGCGACCGTCAGGTTCGACAAGGGCACCGAGCCCAAGTACATCGAGCTGCAGATCAAGGACTCCACCGGCAAGCTGCAGCCGGAGTTCGAGGTCAAGGTCTGGCAGTGAACGCACGGTGAAGTCGATGCACGCCCGATCGACCCTCGCCCCGCTGCTGCGCCGCCTCGCGCTGGCGGCCGCGCTGGGGGCCGCGCTGGCTTCGGCCTTCGCGGCGCCGCCGGCCGCGGCCGCGCCGCCGGCCGACGAGATGCGCCGCGTCGTGAAGGACCCGCACTACGGCGACACGCTCTTCTACTTCTTCCAGGAACGCTACTTCACGTCGATCACGCGGCTGATGGTGTCGCAGCACTTCGAGCGCGTGGCGCAGCACGCCGACGAGGCCGAGGTGCTGCGCGGCGGCATGCTGCTGTCGTACGGCCTGCACCGCGAGGCCGGGCAGATCTTCGCGCAGCTCATCGACAAGGGCGCCGCCCCGCCGGTGCGCGACCGCGCCTGGTACTACCTCGCCAAGATCCGCTACCAGCGCGGCTTCCTCGCCGAGGCCGAGGACGCCCTCGCGCGCATCGGTGGCAAGCTGCCGCCCGAGCTCGAGGAAGACCGCGTGCTGCTGCACGCCAACTTGCTGCTCGCGCGCGACGACTACGCGGGCGCCGCCGGCGTGCTCGATGCGCTGAAGGCCAACGCGAGCGCCGGCCCGTACGCGCGCTACAACCTCGGCGTCGCGCTGGTGAAGGCGGGCGACGCGGCCGGCGGCGCGAAGTGGCTCGACGAGCTGGGCCGCACGCCGGCTGCGAGCGAGGAGCTGCGCAGCCTGCGCGACAAGGCCAACGTCGCGCTCGGCTTCGCCGCGCTGCAGTCCGAGCAGCCCGAGCAGGCGCGCGTGGCGCTCGAGCGCGTGCGGCTGGCCGGCCTGCAGTCGAACAAGGCGCTGCTCGGCTTCGGCTGGGCCGCCGCCGCGATGAAGCAGCCGAAGCAGGCGCTGGTGCCGTGGACCGAGCTGGCCGCGCGCGACCCGAGCGACGCCGCCGTGCTCGAGGCACGCATCGCGGTGCCCTACGCGCTGGCCGAACTGGGCGCCTACGGCCAGTCGCTGGCGCGCTACGAGGAGGCGATCGCCGAGTTCGAGCGCGAAAGCGCGAGCCTCGACGACAGCATCGCGGCCATCCGCAAGGGCAAGCTGGTCGACGGCCTGCTCGCGCTGAACCCCGGCGACGAGATGGGCTGGTTCTGGAACATCCGCGAGCTGCCCGAGATGCCGCACGCCGGCCATCTGTCGCAGGTGCTGGCGCAGCACGACTTCCAGGAAGCGTTCAAGAACCTGCGCGACCTGCTGTTCCTCGACCGCAACCTGCGCGACTGGCAGGACCACCTCGGCGTGTTCCGCGACATGCTCGACAACCGTCGCCAGGCCTACGCCGAGCGCCTACCCAAGGTGCGCGGCCAGGCGGCCGGCATCGACCTGGCATCGCTGCAGAAACGCCGCGACGCGGTGGCCGAAGAGTTCACCAAGGCCGAGACGCAGTCCGACGGCGTGGCCTTCGCCGACGCGAAGGAGCGCGACCTGCTCGAGCGCCTGGCGCGCGTGCAGCAGGCGCTGCAGGCTGCGCCGCGCGACGCATCGCTCGACGCTGCGCGCGAACGCGCGCGGCTCGCCGCCGGCGCGCTGACGTGGCAGCTCGCGCAGCAGTATCCGGC
>CAZFET010000429.1:0-2629 GCA_964517545.1 uncultured Burkholderiaceae bacterium | reverse complement strand
GGCCCGCCCCCCGCGGGGGTTCAAGTCGAGTGGCGGAGCCACATCGACTTGAGAGACGGCGCACCGCGCGCGCGTGGCGCCGGCGGCGCGGGGGCCGGTCGGTCAGGCGTGCTGCACCGCCGGGGCGGCGACGGGATGGAACTGCGCGCTGACCCACGGGCCGGTGAGCCCGTCGACGCCGCAGTCCCACAGCGCCCGCACGTCCATCGGGTCGAACACGCCCTCGGCCACGACGAGGAGCGACAGCCCGTGCAGCATGGCGACGATGCTCGCCACGTGGCCGGCGCGCGACGCATCGGACGAGACGCCGGCCACCACCGAGATGTCGAGCTTCACGTAGTCGAGCCCCGCCTCGTACAGGCGGTCGATCTGCGCGAGCCGCGCGCCGGCGTGCTCGAGGCCGAGCCGCACGCCGAGCGGGCGCACCTGCCGGCCGAACTCCTGCACCCAGTCGAAGTGGTCGACCGCCGCGCTCTCGGCCACCTCGAGCCACAGCAGGCGTGCCGCCGTGGGGTCGTCGGCCAGGCGCGCGCGCAGGCGCGCCGCGAAGCCGCTGTCCGACAGCGACGCGGGCGACAGGTTCACGCCCCGCGCGATCCCGTCGCGCGCGATGGCGGCGAGCGCCAGGCGCACGGCGTGCTCGTCGATCGCCGACGTGAGCCGGTTGCGCACCGCCAGCGGCAGCCAGCGCCCGGCCACTTCGTACGGGCCGTTGTCCTCGAGCTGCAGGCGCAGCGGACACTCGAGGCTGAGGCGGCGCCCGCGCCGGTCGACCACCGGGAACTCCACGAGCTTCGCGCGGCCCTTGTCGAGCGCGTCGAGGATCTGCTGCCGCCACGAGTGTTCGCCGCGCAGGCGATCGCTGCCTTCGCTGAGCTCGCCGGTCTCGACCGCGAACGGCGCACCCACCTCGGCGCGCGCCAGCGCCGCGTCGGCCACGCCGAGCAGCGCCGACAGCGCCGCGCCGCTGCGCATCTCCACCGCCCCGAAGGCCACGCTGATGTTCGGTCCGAAGGCCGGCAGCGACGCGCGCAGTGCCTGCGCGAGCGAGTGCGCCGTCTCGGCGGCGATGCCCGGCACCGGCAGCGCGAGCGCGAAGTCCGAGCCGTTGAGCCGGCCGGCGATGCAGCCCTCGCCGCGCTCGGGGTAGGCCTGCAGCACCTGCGCGATGGCCTTGAGCGCGCGGTCGGTCGTGTCGTGGCCGAGGATCTGGTTGAGCCCCGCCAGGTCGCGCAGGCGCAGCAGCACGAGCCCGCCTTCGGCCGGCCCGTCCTCGCGCTGCACCACGCTCGACAGCTGCGCCAGGAACTGGCGGCGGTTGGTGAGGCCCGTCAGCGCGTCGCAGTGCGCCTGCCGGCGCAGGGTCTCGACCTGCGTGGCCTGCGCATCGAACAAGGTCTTCACGCGCTCGACCATCGTGTTCATCGCCTGCGCGACGCGCTGCAGCTCGGGCACGCCGGGCTCGAGCACGCGCACGAAACGCCCCTCGACCAGCGCGTTGGCCTGCGCCACCGTCGCATCGAGCGGGCGCCGGATGTTGCGCACCACCGCCCACGCCACGGCGCCCGCGCCGAGGCCCACCAGCATGAGCAGCAAGGTCGCGCGGATCGTCACGTTCCACAGGTCGTCGTAGGCGTAGGCCGCGTGGCTCACCACCTCCACGCTGCCCAGCGGCTTCCAGCCGTCGGACACCTGCGCGACGCCGGGCACTGACTGGATGGGCGCGAGCGAGGTGAACCACGCCGGCGCCGCGGTGGCCCTGGCGTCGGACGAGCGCTCGAAGCCCACGCTGCCGTCGGCCGGCGTGAAGCGGATGCGGCGGTAGTGGCCGGTGTCGAACTGCGCGGCCAGCAGCATCTCCATGACGGTCTTCTCGCCGTGCTGCTGCCACCGCGCGAGCGCGACAGACTGTGCGTTGTCGGCGTTCTTCAGGCGCAGCTGCGTCTGCAAGGTGTCGCGAGCCGACAGCACGTGCACGGTCACGCTGCCGGCCAGCGCCAGCAGCACCGTCACGGCGAGCAGCAGCCAGATCTGGCGGATCAGCGACATGTCGGTTCCGTCTGCGTGCGTGCGAACGAGAGCGCGAGTATCACAGGAAGCCCTCCGCGCGGGCCTTGGCCACGACGTCGCGCCAGCGCGAGAGCCGCGCCGCCGGATCGCCCGCGGCCGTCGCGCCCACGCCCTGCCACAGCCCGTCGGTGTTGAAGCTGAACACCGGCGTCAGGTCGGGCCGCCGCGACGCGGGCCGCACGTCCCCGATCAGGTTGTCGAGGATCAGCGGCTCGGCCGCCGGCGAGCCGTAGTACGCGAGCACCATGTGCGCCTGCGCCGGTCCGCCCGGACCTCCGATTTGAGCGCGCACGTACACGAGCCGCAGCTTCGCGGCCGGCATGCCGGTGGCGACGAGCGTGAAGTACTTGGCGATCGCGTAGTCCTCGCAGTCGCCGGCGCCCTTGTCGAGCGTCTCGAGCGGGCTCGCCCAGTGGTCGTGCTCGCCCCACACCTCGGCATCGTCGCGGAACAGCACGCGCCGGTTGAAGAACTGGTTCACCGCGACGAGCCTCGACTCGTCGTCCTGGTCGGCCACGGTCACGATCAGCGGCTGCAGCAGCCGCACCGACTGCGCCGC
>CAZFET010000428.1:0-2639 GCA_964517545.1 uncultured Burkholderiaceae bacterium | reverse complement strand
GACACCCGCGCGGGTGGCGAAATTGGTAGACGCACCAGGTTTAGGTCCTGACGCCGCAAGGTGTGCCGGTTCGAGTCCGGCCCCGCGCACCACATCCTTCCACTGACTCTTCCTCGCAGAACATCATGGCCGTCACCGTCGAAACCCTCGAGAAGCTGGAGTGCCGCATCACCCTGACCCTGCCGGCCGAGACCATCAACGCGGAGGTCGAGTCGCGGCTGAAGAAGCTGTCGCGCACGGTGCGCGCCGACGGCTTCCGTCCGGGCAAGGTGCCGATGAGCGTGGTGGCGCAGCGCTACGGCTGGTCGGTGCAGTACGAGGTCATGAACGACAAGGTCGGCGAGGCCTTCGCCAGCGCGGCCAACGAGGCCAAGCTGCGCGTGGCCGGCGCGCCGCGCATCACGCAGAAGGAAGGCGCGCCCGAAGGCCAGATCGCGTTCGACGCCACGTTCGAGGTGTACCCCGAGGTGAAGATCGGCGACCTGTCGGCCGCCGAGATCGAGCGCGTGTCGGCCGAGGTCGACGACGCCGCGATCGACAAGACGCTCGAGATCCTGCGCAAGCAGCGCCGCACGTTCCAGCAGCGCCCGGCCGCCGAGAGCGCCCAGCCGGGCGACCGCGTGACGATCGACTTCGAGGGCAAGATCGACGGCGAGCCGTTCGCCGGCGGCAAGGCCGAGGGCTTCCAGTTCATCATCGGCGAAGGCCAGATGCTCGAGCAGTTCGACGCCGCCGTGCGCGGCATGAAGGCCGGCGAGAGCAAGACCTTCCCGCTGCAGTTCCCGGCCGACTACCACGGCCAGGACGTGGCCGGCAAGGAGGCCGACTTCCTGGTGACCTTGAAGAAGGTCGAGGCGCAGCACCTGCCCGACGTGAACGAGGCTTTCGCCAAGTCGCTGGGCATCGCCGGCGGCACCGTCGAGGCGCTGCGCGAGGACATCCGCAAGAACCTCCAGCGCGAGGTGAAGTTCCGCGTGCAGGCGCGCAACAAGGCGGCCGTGATGGAGGCACTGGTCCGGGCGGCCGAACTCGACCTGCCCAACGCGCTGGTGCAAGGCGAGCTGGAGCGCATGGTCGAGGCCGCGCGCGCCGACCTCAAGCAGCGCGGCGTGAAGGACGCCGACAAGGCGCCGATCCCGAACGAGATCTTCCAGCCGCAGGCCGAGCGCCGCGTGCGCCTCGGGCTGGTGGTGGCCGAGCTGGTGCGCGCGCACGGCCTGCAGGCCAAGCCCGAGCAGCTGCAGAAGCACATCGAGGAAATGGCCCAGAGCTACGAGCGCCCCGCCGAGGTGGTGCGCTGGTACCTGAGCGACCGCCAGCGCATGGCCGAGGTCGAGGCGGTGGTGATCGAGAACAACGTGGCCGAGTTCGTGCTCGGCAAGGCGAAGGTGACCGACAAGGTCCTGCCCTTCGACGAACTGATGCAGGGCTGAGGGTCATCGCGCGCCGACATAATCGTGCGAACGTGTTGAACCGGGGAACGTGATGAGCGCACTGGAGACGCAAGGGCTGGGCATGGTGCCCATCGTGATCGAGCAGTCGGGCCGCGGCGAGCGCGCCTACGACATCTACTCGCGGCTGCTGCGCGAGCGCGTGGTCTTCCTGGTCGGCCCGGTCAACGACCAGACCGCCAACCTGGTGGTCGCGCAGCTGCTGTTCCTCGAGAGCGAGAACCCCGACAAGGACATCTCGCTGTACATCAACTCGCCTGGCGGCAGCGTCTCGGCGGGGCTCGCGATCTTCGACACCATGCAGTTCATCAAGCCCGACGTGTCGACCCTGTGCATCGGCATGGCGGCGAGCATGGGCTCGTTCCTGCTGATGGCCGGCGCCAAGGGCAAGCGCTTCGCGCTGCCCAACTCGAAGATCATGATCCATCAGCCCTCGGGCGGTGCGCAGGGGCAGGCCACCGATATCGAGATCCACGCGCGCGAGATCCTCAAGACGCGCGAGCAGCTCAACCGCATCTACGCCGAGCGCACCGGTCAGCCGCTGGAGAAGATCGCCGCCGACATGGAGCGCGACTTCTACATGTCGGCCGGCGAGGCGGCCGAGTACGGCCTGGTCGACCAGGTGATCAGCCGACGCGGCTGAGGCGTCCGCACGCCCGGCAAGGCGTCACGGAACGCGGGCGCGGGCGGCGGGGTCTTTCCACTATCATTGCCCGACACCCGTCGCCCCTCTGACGCTCATGCCCGACAAGAAAGGCTCCACGACCGAGAAGGTCCTGTACTGCTCGTTCTGCGGCAAGAGCCAGCACGAGGTGAAGAAGCTCATCGCGGGCCCGTCGGTCTTCATCTGCGACGAGTGCATCGAGCTGTGCAACGACATCATCCGCGACGAGGCGCCGGCAGAGTCGGCCGGCCCGCGCGCCGCGAAGTCGGACCTGCCGGTGCCCAGCGAGATCAAGTCGATCCTCGACCAGTACGTGATCGGCCAGGAGGTCGCCAAGCGCACCTTGTCGGTGGCGGTCTACAACCACTACAAGCGGCTCAAGCACATGAGCGGCGCCGGCGCGAAGGACGACGTCGAGCTCACCAAGAGCAACATCCTGCTGATCGGGCCCACGGGCTCGGGCAAGACCCTGCTCGCGCAGACCCTGGCGCGGCTGCTCAACGTGCCGTTCGTGATCGCCGACG
>CAZFET010000427.1:0-2646 GCA_964517545.1 uncultured Burkholderiaceae bacterium | reverse complement strand
GGACACGCACACCATCACCTTGTCGCCCGGCTCGATCATGTTGAAGTCGGCGATGGCCTTGCCGACCAGGTCGTCCAGCCGCTTCGACAGCTTGTGGGTCTCGTGCGCGGCCTTCTTCCGCGCGGCGGCGTCGAGCACGGCGTTCATGCGCTGGCTCCCTTCGACGGATCCTTGAGGTGGAAGACCTCGACGCCGACCGCGTCGCAGTCGGGGTAGACGTCCGGCTTCTCGGTCGACACGCGCACGGCCTTGACCAGCGGGTGCGCCAGCATGCGCCGCGCCACGTCGTCGGCCAGGGTCTCCTGCAGGTGGATGTGGCCCTGCTTCACGCGTTCGGCGATGGCGCGCCGGATGAAGTCGTAGTCGACCACCTCGTCCAGGCGGTCGGCGCGCGGCGTGGTGTCGGCCAGCGGCACGAACAGGTCGACGTTGATCAGCACGCGCTGCTCGCCGGTCTTCTCGAAGTCGTGCACGCCGATGTTGATCCACACCTCGTAGTCGCGCAGGAACAGGCGCCGGCAGTCGGCGAGGCTGGGGTTGGCGAGCAGGGTGTGCATGTCGGGACTCAGGCTTGCGGCGCCACGCGCGCGAGGAACATCACGTCGCGCGGCTGGCCGCTCAGGTGCTGGCCGCCGTCGACCAGCAAGGTGGTGCCGGTGACGGCGGGCGACTCGATCGCGAAGCGCACCGCGCGCGCGACGTCGTCCGGCGTGGACGAGCGCTGCAGCGGCGTCATCGTGCGCGCGCGCTCGAGCTCGGCCTGGCTCATCGCGCCGGACAGCAGGGTCACGCCCGGCGCCACGCCCACCACGCGCAGCGCCGGCGCCAGCGCCAGCGCGAGCGCCGCGAGCGCCGCCTCGAGCGCCGCCTTGCTGAGCGTGTAGCTGAGGTAGTCGGGGTTCGGGTTCCACAGCTTCTGGTCGAGCAGCAGCACCACGCAGCCGTCCTCGCTGCAGGTGTGCCGCGGCGACGGCGCGAGCTGCCGGTGCAGCGCGCGCGCGAGCTGGATCGCCGGGGCCGTGTTGGCCTTCCAGTGACGCTCCATCGCGGCGTGCGAGAAGCCGGACACGTCGTCGTACTCGAACAGCGACGCGTTGTGCACCACCGCGTCGAGCCGGCCGAAGCGCGCCACCGCCTGCGGCACCAGCGCGTCGCACTGCGCCTCGTCGGCCAGGTCGGCGGCCAGCGGCTCGGCGCGCACGCCGAAGGCGGCCGCCTCGGCGCAGGTGGCGAGGGCCTCGTCGCGCGAGCGACGGTAGTGCACGCCGACGTCGCAACCGGCGCGCGCGAGTTCCAGCACGATGGCGCGGCCGATGCGGCGCGCGCCGCCGGTGACGAGCACCGCGCGGCGGGTCGCGGCGGCAGGGCTCGCGTGCGGGGTCGAGGCAGAGGAGGGGGAGGCCACGGTTCCTACAATCGCCCGATGAGCGACGACGGGCCCGACAGTGTATCGACGCGCCTCGCGCGTCACATCGCCCGGGACATCGCCGAAGCCGGCGGCTGGATCGGCTTCGAGCGCTTCATGTCGCTCGCGCTGTACGCGCCGGGCCTCGGCTACTACGCGCGCGACGACCGCCAGTTCGGCGCTTCGCCCGCCTCGGGCAGCGACTTCGTCACCGCGCCGGAGATGTCGCCGCTGTTCGGCCGCGCGCTGGCGCGGCAGGTGGCGCAGGTGCTCGACGCGAGCGGCGCGCGCGACGTGTGGGAGTTCGGCGCGGGCTCCGGCGCGCTGGCCGCGCAGCTGATCGAGGCGCTCGACGCGCTCGGCCGGCCGCTGCGGCGCTACACGATCGTCGAGCTGTCGGCGGTGCTGGCGGCGCGCTAGCGCGAGACGCTCGCGCGCTTCGGCGACCGCGTGCGCTGGGCCAGCGGACTGCCCGACACGATCGACGGCTGCATCGTCGGCAACGAGGTGCTCGACGCGATGCCGGTCGCGCTGCTCGCGTTCGACGGCGAACGCTGGCTCGAGCGCGGCGTGGCGGTGGCGGCCGACGGCGCTGCGCCCGGCTTCGTCTGGCAGGACCGTCCGGGCGATCTGCGCCCGCCCGTCGACGCCGGCTTCGTGCCGGGCACCGTGACCGAGCTGCCGCGCCAGGCGCGCGCCTTCGTCGCCACCGTCGCCGCGCGGCTGCGGCGCGGCGCGGCGCTGTTCGTCGACTACGGCTTCCCCGAGGCCGAGTACTACCACCCGCAGCGCACCGGCGGCACCCTGATGTGCCACCGCGGCCATCGCGCCGATCCCGATCCGCTGTCGGACGTGGGCCTCAAGGACATCACCGCGCACGTCGACTTCACCGCGATGGCGCTGGCCGCGCAGGACGCGGGCTGCGACGTGGTCGGCTACACCAGCCAGGCGCGCTTCCTCCTCAACTGCGGCCTGCTCGACGACCTGCGCGGAGCCGACGTGCGCGTCACCTCGGCCGCGCACCGCCTGATCGCCGAGCACGAGATGGGCGAGCTGTTCAAGGTGCTCGCGTTCGCGCGCGGATGTCCCGGCCTCGAGCCGATCGGCTTCGCGCGCGGCGACCGCACGCACCGGCTCTGATCGCGCGATGATGTCGCCATGCGCTGGCTGATCGTCTTCCTGCTCGCGTTCCTCGTCTTCAACGGCCTCGCGCGCTGGATGCAGAAGATCGGGCTCGGCCA
>CAZFET010000426.1:0-2655 GCA_964517545.1 uncultured Burkholderiaceae bacterium | reverse complement strand
CACGCCGTGCTGCGTCAGCTCGTGGAGCGTGCGCGCGAGGTTGGTGACGATCAGGTACGGCACCGTCTCGGCCGCGCCGCTGGCGACCTTGGCCACCGTCGCGTTCAGCCCGACCGCGTGGTCCTTCGGCGCGATCAGTGCGTGCGCGCCGGCCCCGTCGGCCACGCGCAGGCAGGCGCCGAGGTTGTGCGGATCGGTCACGCCGTCGAGCACCAGCAGCAGCGGCGGGCCCTCGGCCATGTCGAGCACCTCGGCCACCGTGCGCGCGCCGCTCACGGGCTCGACCCGCGCTGCGACGCCCTGATGGCGCGGCGTGCCGGCCAGCCGCGCCAGCCGCTCGTCGTCGCTCTCGATCAGCTTCGCGCCGGCCGCCTGCGCGCGCTGCAGGAACTGCCGCATCCGCGCGTCGCGCCGCGTCGCGTCGTAGTGCACCTCCAGCACCGACTCCGGCGCCGTCTTCAGGCGCACCGTCACCGCGTGGAAGCCGAACAGCACCTGCGTCCTGGAGGTCATGCGGGAGATGGTAATCGCGGCGCCGCGTGGCGGAGCCGTTCGCCGCCCATCGCAAGCCCGTGCAGACCTTCGCGCGAGCGCGTCAGGCGGCACCCGCTGAGGGCTCATGCGGGTGCGGTCGGCGCTACGCGCCGACTCCACTGCGATGCTCGGTCCGTGGTCGCGTCGCCGAACTCGCTGCGTTCGCTGCGCTCTCTTCGCTCGGACAGCGGCGACGGGTCAGTTCACGATGCGCGCCTGCGGCGCGCCGACCCCGGCCCTGCGCTTCTCGTCGCCCCCGAAATCGCCCCCACCGGGTACCGCCTGCCGCGCGGCAGTGCTCGTGGTGTTCGATCGGGCGGCATGGCACCGGCGGTGTCCGGACCCGAGGGCGGTGCGGCGTCGGGGCGACTGTGCGCAGCCGAGGAGCACAGGACTCGCGGCCGCGCGCCGCAGGCGCGCATCGTGAACTGACTCGTCGACGCGGTCCGAACGGAGCGAGCGCAGCTCGCGCAGTGAGTTCGGCGACGGGCCGCGAGGCCGAGCACCGCAGGGGACCCGGAGCGAAGCGCAGGGCCAGCAGCGGAGCCCCGGCGCCGCACCGCCCTCGGGTCCGCGCTCCCGTGGCGTCAGACCTTGGTATCGACGAGCGACCCCATCGGCTGCTCGCTCGGCATCGCACGCTTCATCGCGGCCACCGCCTCCGGCACGCGCGACAGCGGGACCTTCATGACGTGCACGGCCGCGGCGATCTGCGTGAGCGGCGACGGGACGGGGGGCAGTTCGTCGCGCGGCGGCTCGTGCGACGTCCGCTGGCGCGGGTCGGCCGGGGCGCCGCGGCCGGGTGTGACGGCCGTCACGCCGCGCACCGCCGCGACCGGCGCGACGGCAGCCGAAGGTCCGGCGCTGCGGGCCGGGACGGCGGGAGGGACGGCGGCGATGATCATGGCGGCACCCGTGGGGCTTTGGCTTGTCGGGTATATCGGCCGCCCGGAAGCGGACTTGAGAGGAATTTTTCGGGCGCTGTTCGACCGATCGCGCGCCGCGCATCGCACACCACGCATCGCGCGCCGCGCCGGCTCAGCGGCGCAGCGCGACCCAGGCCATCAGCGCGCCGATCAGCACCGGCTGGTGGACCATGTAGAAGGTCAGCGACCAGCGCCCGAGGGCGGCCAGCGGACGCGCCACGGCGGGCACGGCGCCGGCCAGCAGCGCCGGCCGTGCCGCCAGCAGCCACTGGCCGGCCGCGAGCCCCCAGGCGACGACGCCGAACCACGGCAGCAGCGGCACGTAGTCCTCGGTCACCGGCTTGCGCGTGACCAGGCCGACCCAGTTCGTCCAGCGCGAGTCGAACAGCGGGTGCTGCACGAGCTGCGGCAGCAGCAGTGCGGCCAGGCCGAGCGGCCACAGCCAGCGGCCGAGCGGCGCCGCCAGGCGCGCCACGATCAGCATGAGCGCGATGCCGTGCAGCACGCCGAAGCTGATCCAGCTGCGCGGGAACATCAGCCACGAGCCGATCGACACCAGCAGCGCGCAGCCGGCCACCTGCGCCCAGCGCCGCCAGAAGCGCGGCCAGCCCTGTCCCTGGTGCAGCGCGACGGCCTGCGACAGCCCGGCGCAGAACAGGAACAGCGAGACGATGGCGGTGCGCTGGGTGGTCCACAGCGGGTCGAGCTGGAAGCTCTGGCGCGGGATCAGCCCGAAGTGGTTGAGGTCGTAGGCGAAGTGGTACAGCGCCATCCACACGATGGCCGCGCCGCGCAGCGCGTCGAGGCGGTCGAAGCGCGCGGCACCGTGGCGAGCCGCATCGAAGGCGGCGGTGGCGGTGGGACTCACGCGCCGACGATAGCGCACCGCCCGGCTCGGCTACTCTACGCCGCCATGACCACCGCCCCCCACGCCCCGCCCCGCAGCGCGGCCGAGCAGGCCCGGCTCGACGAGATGATCTGCGACCTGTTCGAGCGCCGCATCACGTTCAGCGAGGTGCTCGGCCTGAAGGTCGAGTCGCTGCGGCCCGGCCCGCCGCGCCTGCGCTTCGACATGCGCGCGCCGCTGGTCGGGCACTACCTGTACGGCCGGCTGCACGGCGGTGTGACCGCGGCGGTGCTCGACGCGACCGGCGGCTTCGCGCTGATGGTGGCCATCGGCGACAAGCATCCGTCG
>CAZFET010000425.1:0-2662 GCA_964517545.1 uncultured Burkholderiaceae bacterium | reverse complement strand
GACGCGCGCGCGCTCGGCCTCGAACCACGGATCGGGCTCGCCGTCGAGTGCGAACTGCAGCCGCTCCCACAGCGCCTTGCGGCCGGCGGCGTCGTCGACGATGCGCTGCTTCACGTGGTCGAGTCCGACGCGGCCCACGTAGTGCACGGTGCGCTCGAGGTACCAGCCTTCCTCGCGGTAGAGCTGGAGGAAGGCGCCGCTGTACTCGAGCACCTCGGCCGGCGTCTTCACCTTGACCAGGAACTGCGCGACCTCGGTCTTGATGCCGCCGTTGCCGGCGACGTAGATCTCCCAGCCGGAGTCGACGCCGATCACGCCGACGTCCTTGATGCCCGCCTCGGCGCAGTTGCGCGGGCAGCCGCTCACCGCGAGCTTGACCTTGTGCGGCGCGTACATGCGCCACAGCGCGCGCTCGAGGTCCTTGCCCATGCGCGTGCTGTCCTGCGTGCCGAAGCGGCACCACTCGCTGCCGACGCAGGTCTTCACCGTGCGCAGCGCCTTGGCGTAGGCGTGGCCGCTGGGCATGCCGATGTCGCGCCAGACGTGCACGAGGTCTTCCTTCTTCACGCCGAGCAGGTCGATGCGCTGCCCGCCGGTGACCTTGACCGTGGGGATGCGGTACTTGTCCACCGCGTCGGCGATGCGGCGCAGTTCGTCGGCCGTGGTCTCGCCGCCCCACATGCGCGGCACCACCGAGTACGTGCCGTCCTTCTGGATGTTGGCGTGGCTGCGCTCGTTGACGAAGCGCGACTGCGGGTCGTCCTGCGCTTCCTTCGGCCAGGTGCTCAGCAGGTAGTAGTTCACCGCCGGCCGGCAGCTCGCGCAGCCGTCCGGCGTGCGCCATCCGAGGCGCGCGTACACCGCGTCGATGCTCAGCAGGTGCTCGGCGCGGATCGCGTCGCGCACCTCCTGGTGGCTCGCCTCGGTGCAGCCGCAGATCGCCTTCTTCGTCGGCGGCTTCGAGTAGTCGCCGCCGGCCGTGAACATGAGCAGCTGCTCGACGAGCCCGGTGCACGAGCCGCACGAGGCGCTCGCCTTGGTGTGGCGGCGTACCTCGTCCAGCGTGAACAGGCCCTTTTCCTTGATGGCCTTGCAGATCGCGCCCTTGGTGACGCCGTTGCAGCCGCAGACCTCGTCGCCGTCGGCCATCGCGGCGGCGCGCGTGTTGCCTTCGTGGCCGGTGTCGCCGATGTTGCTCTCGCCGAACATCAGCCGGTCGCGGATGTCGGCGACCGGCCGGCCTTCGCGCATCAGCTTGAAGTACCACGCGCCGTCGACGGTGTCGCCGTACAGGCACGCGCCGACGAGCCGGTCGTTCTTCAGCACGAGCTTCTTGTACACGCCGCCGGTCGCGTCGGACAGCACGATCTCCTCGGTGTCCTCGCCGCCCTTGAAGTCGCCGGCGCTGAACAGGTCGATGCCGGTGACCTTGAGCTTGGTGCTCGTCTGGCTGCCGGTGTAGCGGCCGATGCCGAACTCGGCCAGGTGGGTCGCGCACACCTTGCCCTGCTCGAACAGCGGCGCCACCAGGCCGTAGGCGATGCCGCGGTGCGCGGCGCACTCGCCGACGGCGTAGATGCGCGGGTCGGTGACGGTCTGCATCGTGTCGGTGACCACGATGCCGCCGCGGCCCTCGTTCCAGCAGTGCAGCCCCATCTTCAGCGCGAGCGCCGTGTTGGGGCGGATGCCCGCGGCCATCACCACCAGCTCGGCCGGCAGCTCGCGGCCGCCTTGCAGCCGCACCGCCTGCACGCGCCCGCCGTCGCCCGCGATCAGGGCCTCGGTCTGCACCGCCATCTCGAAGGCGAGGCCGCGCTGCTCGAGCGAGCGCTGCAGCAGCCGGCCCGCGGTCTCGTCGAGCTGCCGCTCCATCAGCCACGGCATCAGGTGCACCACGGTCACCTGCATGCCGCGTCGCGCGAGCCCGTTGGCCGCTTCCAGGCCCAGCAGCCCGCCGCCGATCACCACCGCGTGGCGGTACGACGCGGCCGCGTCGATCATCGCCTGCGTGTCGGCGATGTCGCGGTAGGCCACGACGCCGGGCAGGTCGTGCCCCGGGACCGGCGGGATGAAGGAGTTGGAGCCCGTGGCCAGCAGCAGCCGGTCGTACGGCGCCTCGACGATCCGGCCGTCGGCCGACGCGCCGCGCACGAGCCGCCGCGAGCGGTCGACGTCGGTGACCTTCACGCCGGCGTGCAAGGTGATGCCGTGCTCGGCGTACCACGACCACGGGTTGAGCACGATCTCGTCGAGCGTCTGCTCGCCCGCGAGCACCGGGCTCAGCAGGATGCGGTTGTAGTTGGGGTGCGGCTCGGCGCCGAAGATCGTGATGTCGTACAGCCCGGGCGCGAGCTTCAGCAGTTCCTCGACCGCACGCACGCCGGCCATGCCGTTGCCGACGACGACGAGCCGCCGGCGTGGGGAGGAGGGGAAGTCGTTCTTCATCGCGTGGTCTCCGCCGCGTTCAGGCCGTGTGCGCTTCCACGTGCGCCTGCTTGCGGTACAGGAACTCCAGCACGCGCTCGCGCGTGGCGAGGTAGCCGGCGTCGTGCGCCATCTCGAGCCGGTTGCGCGGCGCCTCGCGCAGCGGCGGCAGCGGCACCGCCCGCACCTCGCCGATGGTGGCGGCCGGGCCGTTGGTCATCATCACGATGCGGTCGGA
>CAZFET010000424.1:0-2666 GCA_964517545.1 uncultured Burkholderiaceae bacterium | reverse complement strand
ATGAAGGCGCGGCTCCCGCCGGCGGCGGCGAAGTCGTCGAGCAGGCCGAGCGTCGCGTCCACCCAGCCGAGGTTGGCCGGGTCGTGCCAGTAGCGTCCGTGCGCGGTGGTCCACGCGAGGTGCACGAGGCACGACGGGCGCAGCCACGCGACCAGGCGCGCGCGCGCGACGGCATCGAACAGGTCCACGCGATGGCGATGCACGTCCGCGGCGGCCAGCGCCGGCGCGCCGCGCCGCGACAGCGCGTGCACCTCGGCGCCCGCGGCGCGCAGCCGCGCCACCAGCGGCCGGCCGATGAAGCCGTCGGCCCCGGTCACCAGCACGCGTTCGCCTCGCATCGCCATCGACCGTTCAGAACAGCTCGAGCGACGGCACCGCGGTCGCGAAGCGGCCGCCGTGCTCGCGCACCCAGGCGAGCTGCCGGGCGATCTCGTCGGCCAGGTTCCACGGCAGGATCAGCACGGTGTCGGGCCGCCACTCGCGCTGCCACGACTCGTCGACCACCGGGATGCGCGAGCCGGGCAGGTAGCGCCCGCGCTTGTGCGGCGATGCATCCGCCACGAAGGGCAGCAGGTCGGGCCGCACGCCGGCGAAGTTGAGCAAGGTGTTGCCCTTGGCCGCCGCGCCGTAGCCGGCCACGCGACGGCCGGCGCGCCGCTCGCCGATCAGGAACACGAGCAGTTCGTCCTTGATGCGCTCGGCCTCGGCCTGCAGCCCGCGGTAGAAGGCCGGCTCGAGCATGCCGGCACGCGCCTCGGTGCGGCGCATCGCCTCCACGCGCGGCGTGGCGGGGCGTGCGTGCGCGGCGTGCTGCACCCACAGGCGCAGCGAGCCGCCGTGCGTCGGCAGGGTCTCGACGTCCCACACCACGAGCCCGGCCGCGCCGAGGATGCGTTCGACGGTGTGCAGCGACAGGTAGCTGAAGTGCTCGTGGTAGACGGTGTCGAACTGGCGCTGCCGCACGAGCTGCAGCAGGTGCGGGAACTCCAGCGTGATGCAGCCTTGCGGCGCCAGCGCCTCGCGCAGTCCGGCCACGAAGTCGTCGATGTCGGGCACGTGCGCCAGCACGTTGTTGCCGACGATCAGGTCGGCGTGCCCGCGCGCGCGCGCGAAGCCCGCCGCGAATTCGCGCCCGAAGAAGGCCTCGACCGTCTCGATGCCGCGCTCGCGCGCGGCGCGCGCGGTGCCGGCCGTCGGCTCGATGCCCACGCAGCGGATGCCGCGCTCGCGCACGTACTGCAGCAGGTAGCCGTCGTTCGCGGCCACTTCGACGACCTGCGAGCGCTCGTCCAGCCCGAGCCGCTCGACCGCCAGCGCCACGTAGGCGCGCGCGTGCTCGAGCCAGCTGCGCGAGAACGACGAGAAGTACACGTAGTCGGCGTCGAACAGCGCGTCGTGGCGCTGCACCTCGTCGACCTGCACCAGCAGGCACTCGGGGCAGGTCAGCACCTTCAGCGGGAAGTGCGTCTCCGGCCGCAGCAGGTCGGCCTCGCGCAGGAAGGCGTTCGACGGCGGCGCGGCGCCCAGGTCGAGGAACACGTCGCGGCGTGCATCGAGCGGCGTGCGGCAGTGGCGGCAGTTCATGCGGGCTGGGCCTCCGGGCGCGCGGCGGCTTCCGGCAGCCGCTGCAAAGTGGGATGCGCGCGGTCGCGTGCCGACACCACGCCGACCGGCAGCGGCCACGCGATCGCGATCGTCGGGTCGTCGTGGCGCAGGCCGGCCTCGGCCTGCGGCGTCCAGGCGGCCGTGTGCTGGTACAGCAGCACCGTGTCGTCGCACAGCGCCTGGAAGCCGTGCGCGAACCCTTCCGGGATGAACACGGCGCTGTCGTCGTCCGCGCGCAGCGTCACCGCGTGCCAGCGGCCGAAGGTGGCCGAGCCGGGCCGCAGGTCGACCGCGACGTCCCACGCGGCACCGCGCACGCAGCGGATCAGCTTGGCGTCGGCGTGCGGCGCGCGCTGCCAGTGCAGCCCGCGCACCGTGCCGCGCGCGTGCGTGGTCGAGAGGTTCACCTGCACGAAGCGCAGGTCGGGCCGCAGCGGCGCGAAGGCGTCGGCGCAGAACACGCGCACGAAGCGGCCGCGCTCGTCGGCGTGCGGCGCCGGATGCACCGTCCACAGCCCTTCGAGCGGCGCGGGTTCGAACCTCATGCGCCGGCCCAGACGAGGCGTGCGTGCCGCGCGTCGTGCACGTAGGCGCGCAGGTCTTCTTGCGTGAGCAGCTCGCCGCGCTCGTGCCACGCGCGGTACCAGCGCGCCGTGCGTTCGATGGCGGTCGCGGGCGACCACACCGGACGCCAGCCGAGCCGCTCGCGGGCCTTGCCGCAGTCGAGCTCGAGGCGCGGGTTCTCGTGCGGATGTGCGGCCGTGTCGAGCTCGACGCGCAGCCGCGGCCAGTGCGACGCGAAGCGCTCCACCACGTCGCCGACCATGAGATGCCCCGCCGCGTCGGGCCCGAAGTTCCAGGCCTGCGCCGCGCCGGCGTCGCCTTCGAGCAGGCGCTGGCCGAGCAGCAGGTAGCCGGCCAGCGGCTCCAGCACGTGCTGCCACGGCCGCACCGCCTGCGGCTGGCGCAGCCGCACGGGGCGCTGCGCCACGGCCGCGCGCACGAGGTCGGGCACGATCCGGTCCGGGGCGAAGTCGCCGCCGCCGATGACGTTGCCGGCG
>CAZFET010000423.1:2149-2683 GCA_964517545.1 uncultured Burkholderiaceae bacterium | reverse complement strand
CGCGGGTTCGAGATAGCTGCCGCGCAGGATGCGGCTCACGAACTCGCTGCCGACCACCACCGCCTGCCGCCGGGCTCCGCAGGCGACGTGCATCCACGCCGACTGCAGCGCCATCGCGGCGGCGCCGCACACGCTCTGGAAGCTCGCGATCCCGATGCCGTCGAGCCCGAGCGCGTGCTGCACCGGGCTCGCGAGCCCGGGCAGCAGCCGGTCACCGAAGGAGCCGGCCACCGCGAGGTGATCGGTATCGCGCAGGTGCAGGCCACGCTGCCGCGCGAACGCGTCGCGCACCGCCTGCGTGGCGAGCTCGGCACTGCTGTGCGTGGGCCGGCCGTGGCGGTCGAGCGCGTAGTGGCGCGCGCGGATGCCGTTGTGGCGCAACGCGAGCGCGCGCGCCCGCGACGGCCGGCAGTGGACGGTGCCGAGATACGACTCCATCTCGTCGTTGCCGATCGGCGGACCGGGCAGGTACACGCCGGTCGCGCGCAGGTACACGGGCGCGAGCGCTCCCGTCGTGCTGGACGTCGCGGACAT
>CAZFET010000423.1:572-2049 GCA_964517545.1 uncultured Burkholderiaceae bacterium | reverse complement strand
GGTGGAGGTCGCGGACATGGTGGAGGTCGCGGACATGGTGGAGGTCGCGGACATGGTGGAGGTCGCGGACATGTCGCCCCGGCGTCGACGCGGCAGGTCCCGGCGCGCCCCGTGCCGCGGCTCAGGCCGGATCCGCCGCCGAGGCGATCGACAGCGCGCGCAGACCGCTGCGCCGGTTCGCTGCCGCGACCAGCGCCTTCTCGTCGGCCGTGGCGCACTGCCGGTCCCACTGCAGCAGCAGCGGCGACGTGGCGCGGAACCACAGCGGCGGCACCATCGCCATCAGCATCGCGCCGAGGTAGCCCCAGCGCAGCGACACGCCCTGCAGCGCCGCGGTGACGTGCAGCTGCCAGAACGGGTGGACCGGACGCGCGTGATGGTGCGAATGGCGCGTCAGCGCGTAGAACGCCACCGTGCACGCCGCGCGCATGCAGTCCCAGCTGTGGCGCGGCTCGACCCGGGTGCCCGGCACGCGCACGAGCCCGTAGTGCTGGATGTAGTTCACCGTCTCGAGCATGAACTTCGCATAGACGATCGCGAACACGTAGGCCGCCAGCGCCGGCCACGCGCCGACGGCGAACATCGCGGCGCCGCAGCCCGCGGTGCCCAGCGCGCCCGCCAGCACGATGTTGCGCGGGCTCGCGAACGCATGGCCGCCGCGCGCGAGCCGCTTGCGCTCGAGCGCGAGCGACTCGGCGTACTGGCCGACGGTGGAGCGCAGCACGAAGCGGTACAGGGTCTCGCCGCGGCGCGCCGTGGCCGGGTCGCGCTCGGTGGCCACGTGCATGTGGTGGCCGAACACGTGCGCCACCTCGAACTGCGAGTCGCCGTTGACGGCCAGAAGCAGCCGCCCGACCACGAGCCGCGTCGGACTGCCGCGCCGGTGCACGAGCTCGTGCGCGACGATCGTGTTGCCCGACAGGATGAAGCCCGCCAGGGTGCCGCCGCTGATCACGTCGAACCACGACGCATCGGGGTCGTGCAGCGGCAGCCCCGGCCACCACGACGCGAGCAGGCCACGCACGCCGCCTGGGTCACCCGGCGTCACGTACCACGCGAGCAGGCCCAGCACCAGCAGCCCCGCCGGCAGGTGCGCGAACAACATGCCGTCGAGGATCCAGGGCCGCCGCACCTGCGGGTCGTGATGGTCTTCCGGCAGCAGCGCGTCGGCGAGCACCTGCGTGAGCGTCATCGCGAGCACCGCGAGCAACGGTGCCCACCCGCCGGCGAGAAACGCCAGGTACGTGAGCGGGAAGTAGAACAGCAGCTCGAGCGAGTAGCGCAGGTAGCTCCACATGGCGTTCATCCGGGCGCGGATCGGCGGGTCAGGGGTGTGCCGGCAGCCCGGCGAGGCTGTCGCCGATGCGGCGCGCGACGGACTCGTCCTTCAGGATGCGGTAGTGGCCGAGGCCGTCGGTGAGGAACAGCTCGGCGTGGGGCCACTGCGACGCGATGCGCAGCGCGTTGGCCACGCCGA
>CAZFET010000423.1:0-562 GCA_964517545.1 uncultured Burkholderiaceae bacterium | reverse complement strand
CGTTGTCGTGCACGATCAGGCCTCCCGTGGCGAGGTCGCGCACCAGTTCCTCGGGCGAGTAGGTCTCGAGGAAGTCGGAGCCGAAGCGCTGGCGCAACGACGCGATGTGATGGGCCTGCAGACGCGGACTCAGCCCGAGGGCGAAACCGAGCGACGCGAGCGGCAGCGCGAGCTGCGCGAACGCACTGACCAGCACGACGCGCTGCAGCCGCAGGCCGCTGCGCATGGCGCGCAGCAGGGCCACGCAGCCCGCCGAGTGCGCCACCACCGCCTGCACGCCGCCGACGCGCTCGACCACGCGCTGCAGGGCCGACGTCATGGTCGGGAAGTCGGTGAGCTTGACGGACGAGTCGCCGTGCGCGGGCGCGTCGTAGGCCACGACGCGCAGGCCCCGCGCCGCCAGCTGCACGGCCATGCGACTCATCTGGCTGGCCGAGCCGCCCCAGCCGTGCACCAGCACCACCGTCGGGCCGCGGCCCCACGCGTAGGCGCGCAGCACCTGCTCGCCGGCCACCACGTCGATGCGCTCGGCCTGCGCGAGCGCGGCCGCGTCGTCGGGTTT
>CAZFET010000422.1:1436-2701 GCA_964517545.1 uncultured Burkholderiaceae bacterium | reverse complement strand
CCGCACGCCTGGACCTCCATGGTCTCGGCGGTGCCGCACGCCGCCTGCGCGGCGCGGTGGCGACGTCACCGTGGCACGCGGCGGGCACCGGCCGCTTCGACACGCGCGTGATGCAGCACTTCGGCGACCGCGTGTTCTGCAAGGTCGGCGCCGAGGGCGTCTACGGCGCCGCCCTGCCTGCTCGCGGCCTCGGCGTGGCGATCAAGATCGACGACGGCGCCGCGCGCGCGGCCGAAGTGGTGATGGCCGCGGTGGTCGAGGCGTTGGTCGCGCTCGACGATCGCGACACGGCGTTCGTGCACGGGCTCGTCGAGCCGCCTCTGCGCAACTGGAACGGCATCGAGGTCGGCCGGCTCGAGCCGACGCAGATCCTGCGCGACGCGCTGCGGCGCTGAGCACCGCGCAACCGGACCGTCGGATCGGCTGCGGGGGCCGGTCAGATCGGCTGCGTAGTCCGATCAGATCGGCTGCGCCGAGGGCGACCGCACCGAAGGAGCCGACGGCATCGACGGCGTGGCGGGTGCCGCCGCGGGTGTGGGCGCGTGGTTCTCGATGCGCAGCAGCAGCTCGACGACGGGCTGCTTCTGGAACTCGGTGAGCTTCTTGTCGCCGAGCAGCGACTCCAGCTCGGGCTTCAGCGGCAGCAGCTCGCGCGTGGGCACGACGGCCAGCACCTGCGCGGTCATCCACACGTTGTCGCGCGTGCGCAGGTGCTCGATGAGCGCGGCGGAGACGGTGGCCGCGCGCGGTCCTTGCAGGCGCAGGCCGTTCAGCGCGGCCTGGCGCACGGCGCGCTCGCGGTCCTTCAGCATCGCGGCCGTCAGCTCGATCGGCTCGGCGCCGGCGGCGAGGTCCTTCTGGTAGCCCAGCGCGATGGCGGCGAGCAGTCGCTGCGGCGCGTCCGGCGCCGCAGCGGCCTCGCGCAGCAGCGGCATCGCGGCCGTGCTCCTGGTGCGTCCGACGCGCGACAGCAGCACCAGCCGGTCGACGCCGCGCGCGTCGGCGAGCGCCCCCGCGAGCGCCGGCAGATCGTCGGCCGCCGGCTCGGCGCTGATCGACCACAGGGTCCAGCCGAGCTCGTAGGCGTGGCGTTCGGTGCGCGACAGCAGCTCGGCGATGCGCGGCGCATCGCCATGCCCGCAGGCACGAACCTCGAGACGTTGCGCGCGCATGGCGCGTCCCCTCCAGCGTGCCCTAAGCGGACGTTCCTTGTCTCGCCAACGCATGCCCGCCCAGATTTCTTCTATATGGCAGGATCTTCACCG
>CAZFET010000422.1:0-1426 GCA_964517545.1 uncultured Burkholderiaceae bacterium | reverse complement strand
GCCGGGACCTCCGCAGGGACGCCGGCCGGCGGCTGCTCGCGCTTCTCGAGCTGCGCGACGAGGTGGTTGACGAGCGTCGGGCTCGCTTCGGCGGTGGCGGCCGGCGCCGGGGCCGGCGCGGCGGCCGACGAGCCGGTCTGCGCCTGCGCGGACACGCAGGCGGCGAGCAACGCGGACAGCAGGACTCCTGGGCGGATCGTGCGGGGCATGGTGCTGGGCATCGTGACGGACCGGCCGCATGCTAGCCGCCGCCTGCGGCGCACCGCGCCCTCGCGGCGACCGATCGCGCTCGGCCCGTGAAGCCTTTCTCGGCAGGATCGCACTGCCGTGGCGGTCTCGGGCCGGCGCGGGCGGCCTCACACCCGCCGACTCACGCCGCCGCCATCGCCTCCTGCGCCGCGCGCACCTCCACCCTCACCTGCTCGGTCAGCTCGGCCTTCAGCTCGGCGAAGGCCGGCGACGTCTTGACCGAATAGTGGCGCGGGTGCGGCAGCGGCACGGTGCGGTCGAGCTTGATGCGGCCGGGCCGCGCGCTCATGACCACCACGCGCGAGCCCATGAAGACGGCCTCGTCGATGTCGTGCGTGACGAACAGCACCGTCTTGCGCTCGGCCTCCCAGATGCCCAGCAGCAGCTCCTGCATCAGCTCGCGCGTCTGGTGGTCGAGCGCGCCGAAGGGCTCGTCCATCAGCAGCATGCGCGGACCGTTGGCCAGCGCGCGCGCGATGGCGGTGCGCTGCTGCATGCCGCCGGACAGCTGCTTCGGGTAGTGCTGCTCGAAGCCGCGCAGGCCGACCTTGTCGATGAAGGCGCGCGCCACGTCGAGCTGCTCGGCACGCGCCATGCCGCGCTCGCGCAGGCCGAAGCACACGTTGTCGAGCACGGTCAGCCACGGGAAGAGCGTGTAGCTCTGGAACACCATGCCGCGGTCGGCGCCGGGCCCTTCGATGCGCCGGCCGTCGAGCAGCACCTCGCCCGAGGTCTGCGTGTCGAGCCCGGCCACGATGCGCAGCAAGGTGCTCTTGCCGCAGCCCGAGGGGCCGAGGATGGTGATGAAGTCGTTCTCGGCGACGTCGAGGTCGGTCGCCTGCAGCGCGACCGTCGGCGCGCCGCCCGACGTGGACGGGAAGCTGCGCGAGACGCCGCGGATCGAGAGGATGGCGGCCATGCTCAACGCCCCAGTTGCGCCCACGGGAACAGGCGCCGGTTGACCCACTTGAACGCGAGGTCGCTCACCAGCCCGATCAGGCCGATGACGATGATGCCGAAGATGATCTGGTCGGTGGCCAGCAGCGCCTGGCTGTCGGTGATCATGTGGCCGATACCGCTGGACGCGCCGATGAGCTCGGCGACGATCACGTAGGTCCAGGCCCAGCCGAGCACCATGCGCAGGATCTCGGCGATCTCGGGCGCCGCGCCGGGCATG
>CAZFET010000421.1:0-2703 GCA_964517545.1 uncultured Burkholderiaceae bacterium | reverse complement strand
TCGACGACTACTACGAGCCCTTCACCTTCGACTACGACCACCTGCAGTCGGCGCCGGAGACGAAGGCCGCACCCACGGCGCGCCCGCGCAGCCTGATCACCGGCCAGCGCATGCAGAAGATCGAGTGGGGCCCGAACTGGGAGGAGATCCTCGGCGGCGAGTTCAGCAAGCGATCGAAGGACAAGAACTTCGACGACGTGCAGAAGGACATCTACGGCCAGTTCGAGAACACCTTCATGATGTACCTGCCGCGCCTGTGCGAGCACTGCCTCAACCCGGCGTGCGTGGCGAGCTGCCCGAGCGGCAGCATCTACAAGCGCGAGGAGGACGGCATCGTCCTGATCGACCAGGACAAGTGCCGCGGCTGGCGCATGTGCGTCTCGGGCTGCCCGTACAAGAAGATCTACTACAACTGGGAATCGGGCAAGGCCGAGAAGTGCATCTTCTGCTACCCGCGCATCGAGGCCGGTCAGCCCACCGTGTGCTCCGAGACCTGCGTCGGCCGCATCCGCTACCTCGGCGTGGTGCTGTACGACGCCGACCGCATCGAGCAGGCGGCGAGCGTGGAGCGCTACCGCGACCTGTACCAGGCGCAGCTCGACATCTTCCTCGACCCGCACGACCCCGAGGTCATCGCGCAGGCGCGGCTCGACGGCATCCCGGACGCCTGGATGGAGGCCGCGCGCTCGAGCCCGGTCTACAAGATGGCGATGCAGTGGAAGGTCGCGCTGCCGCTGCACCCCGAGTACCGCACCTTGCCGATGGTGTGGTACGTGCCGCCGCTGTCGCCGATCACCGCGGCGGCCAACGCCGGCCAGCTCGGCGCCAACGGCGAGATTCCCGACGTGAACCAGCTGCGCATCCCGGTGCAGTACCTCGCCAACCTGCTGACCGCCGGCGACACGATGCCGGTGGTGCGCGCGCTCGAGCGCATGCTCGCGATGCGCGCGTGGCAGCGCGGCAAGCACGTCGACCGCGTCGAGAACCACGAGGCGCTGCGCCAGGTGGGGCTCACGCCCGCCGAGGTCGAGGACATGTACCAGATCATGGCGATCGCCGACTACGAGGACCGCTTCGTCATCCCGACCACGCACCGCGAGTACGCCGAGAACGCGTTCGACCTGCGCGGCGGCTGCGGCTTCAGCTTCGGCAACGGCTGTTCCGACGGCACGACCGACGCGTCGATCTTCGGCGGCGGCAAGCGCCGCACGATCCCGATCAAGGCCACGGTCTGAGCGCAGGCACGACGATGAAGCACCACCGCACCACCGCCCGCGCGCTCGCCGCGCTGCTGGCCTACCCCGACGCGGCGCTGCGCGCGGCCGCCCCCGACATCGCGCAGGCGCTGCGCGGCGAGGCCGCGCTGCCGAAGCCGCGCCTGGCCGAGCTCGACGCGCTGTGCGCGCAGCTGCGCTCGATGGACCCGTTCGAGCTCGAGGCGCGCTACGTCGAGACCTTCGACCGCGGCCGCTCCACCGCGCTGCACCTGTTCGAGCACGTGCACGGCGACTCGCGCGAGCGCGGCCCCGCGATGGTCGACCTGCTGCAGACCTACGAGCGCGCCGGCCTGCGGCTCGACGGGCGCGAGCTGCCCGACCACCTGGCCGTCGTGCTGGAGTTCGTGTCGACGCAGCCGCCGCGCGAGGCGCGCGCCTTCCTCGGCGAGGTCACGCACATCGTGCAGAAGATCTTCAGCGCGCTGCTCGAGCGCGGCAGCCCGTACGCCGCGGTGATCGGCGCGGTGCTCGAGCTCGCCGGCGAACGCGCCGAGCGCGTGCCGGTGGCCGCCGACGAGCCGATCGACGAGGCCTGGGCCGAGCCGCCCGCCTTCGACGGCTGCAGCACGCGCGGCCAGGCGCGCCCTGACGCGCCGCAGCCCATCCAGATCGTCCGCAAGTCCCACGCCCGTGAAGGAGTCCGCGCATGAACGCCTGGCTCGACACCCTGCTGTTCGGCTACTACCCGTACGTCTGCCTCGCGGTCTTCTTCGTCGGCAGCCTGATCCGCTTCGACCGCGACCAGTACACGTGGAAGAGCGACTCGTCGCAGCTGCTGCGCACCGGCCAGCTGCGCTGGGGCAGCAACCTGTTCCACGTGGGAGTGCTGTTCCTGTTCTTCGGCCACTTCTTCGGCATGCTCACGCCGCACTTCGTGTACGAGCCCTTCATGGGCGCGGGCGCGAAGCAGGTGCTGGCGATGGTCTCCGGCGGCATCGCCGGCGTGCTCGCGTTCATCGGCCTCACGATGCTGCTGCACCGCCGGCTCGCCGACCCGCGCATCCGCGCCACGTCGAAGACGAGCGACGTCCTCGTGCTCGCCATCCTGTGGGTGCAGCTCGTGCTCGGGCTCGGCACCATCCCGCTGTCGGCGCAGCACCTCGACGGCTCGATGATGCTCGTGCTGGCCGAGTGGGCGCAGCGCATCGTGACCTTCCGCCCCGGCGCCGCCGAGCTGCTGGCCAACGCGGGCTGGGTGTTCAAGGCGCACATGTTCCTCGGCATGACGATCTTCCTGATCTTCCCGTTCACGCGGCTCGTGCACGTGTGGAGCGGCTTCGCGTCGGTGGCCTACCTGTTCCGCCCGTACCAGGTGGTGCGCAGCCGCCGGCTGAACCTGCCCGAAGGTCACCAGGAACCCGCGCGCCGCGTCGGCGCCTGCAGGAGCACGCGCCCTGACCGCCCTCTGCTGCGCCACGGCAACCAC
>CAZFET010000420.1:0-2704 GCA_964517545.1 uncultured Burkholderiaceae bacterium | reverse complement strand
CCGCGCGGGGCGATGATGTAGCGGCGCTCGCCGTCGGCGTAGCACAGCAGCGCGATGTGCGCGGTGCGGTTCGGGTCGTACTCCAGGCGCTCGACCTTCGCGGGAATGCCGTCCTTGTTGCGACGGAAGTCGATCACGCGGTAGTGATGCTTGTGCCCGCCGCCCTTGTGGCGCATCGTGATGTGGCCGTTGTTGTTGCGACCGGCCTTCTGCTTCTGCGGCTCGAGCAGCGACGCCTCGGGCGCGCCCTTGTGCAGGTGGCTGTGCACCACCTTCACGACGGCACGTCGACCCGGCGACGTGGGTTTGACTTTGACGACGGCCATTTACGCAGCCTCCCCGGAGAAGTTGAGCTCCTGGCCTTCCTTCAGCGCGACGTAGGCCTTCTTCACGTGGTCGCGGCGGCCGGTCGAGCGGCCGAAGCGCTTGACCTTGCCCTTCTGGACGACCGTGCGCACCGACTCGACCTGCACCTTGAACATCAGCTCGACCGCGGCCTTGATCTCGGGCTTGGTGGCGTCGCGCAGCACGCGGAACAGCACCTGGTTGTGCTTCTCCGCGAAGTGCGTGGCCTTCTCGCTGACGATCGGCGCGACGAGCACCTGGGCCAGGCGGCCCTCATCGAACTTGGCGGCGGCACTCATCGGACCCCCTTGGCGCCGCGCGCCGTCCCCCCGAGGGGGAGATCGCCCTTGAAGCGGTTCTGCGGGCTCATGCGAACATCTCCTTCAGCTGCTCGATCGCGCCCTTGGTCACCAGCACCTTCTTGAAGAAGACCAGCGACAGCGGATCGGCGTAGCGCGGCTCGACCACCAGCACGTTGGCGAGGTTGCGCGAGGCCAGCGCGAGGTTCTCGTCGAACAGGTAGGCGAACACCATCACGGAATCGAGGCCCATCGCCTTGAACTTCTGCGCCAGCAGCTTCGTCTTCGGCGCCTCGACGCTGAGCTTGTCGACCACCGCGAGGCGGCCTTCGCGCGCCAGCTGCGACAGGATCGAGGCCATGCCGGCGCGGTACATCTTCTTGTTCACCTTGTGGGTGAAGTTCTCGTCCGGGCTGTTCGGGAAGATGCGGCCGCCCCCGCGCCACAGCGGCGAGGACGTCATGCCCGCGCGCGCCCGGCCGGTGCCCTTCTGGCGCCACGGCTTCTTGGTCGAGTGCTTGACCGCCGCGCGGTCCTTCTGCGCGCGCGTGCCCTGGCGCGCGTTGGCCTGGTACGCGACGACGATCTGGTGGATCAGCGCCTCGTTGTAGTCGCGCGCGAACACGGTGTCCGGCGCGTCGACCTTCGAGGTCGGCTGGCCCTGCTCGTTCAGGAGCTCGAGTTGCATCACTGGGCCCCCTTCTTCAGCCTGGCCTTGACGGCGGGGCGCACGACCACGTGGCCGTTCTTCGCACCCGGCACCGCGCCGCGCACCAGCAGCAGCTGGCGCGCCTCGTCGATGCGCACCACATCGAGGTTCTGCGTGGTCACGGTCTCGTCGCCCATGTGACCCGACATCTTCTTGCCCGGAAACACGCGGCCCGGATCCTGCGCCATCGAGATCGAGCCCGGCACGTTGTGCGAGCGGCTGTTGCCGTGCGACGCGCGCTGCGAGCCGAAGTTGTGGCGCTTGATCGTGCCGGCGAAGCCCTTGCCGATGGAGGTGCCCTGCACGTCGACCTTCTGGCCGACGGAGAACAGGCTGATCGGCAAAGTGGCGCCGGGCTGGTACTGCCCGGCCACGTCGGCCGGCACGCGGAATTCCTTGAGGATCTCGCCGGCCTCGACGCCGGCCTTCGCGAGGTGCCCGGCCTCCGGCTTGTTCACGCGCGACGCCTTGCGCGTGCCGAACGCGACCTGGATCGCGCAGTAGCCGTCGGTCTGCTCGGTCTTCACCTGGGTGACGCGGTTGTTCGACACGTCGAGCACGGTCACGGGGACCGCGTCGCCGTCGTCGGTGAAGATGCGCATCATCCCCACCTTGCGTCCCAGCAAGCCGAGGCGGAAGGACCGCCCACCCGGATTGGCTGTGGTCATGGTTCTGCTCCAAGGCCCGACATCGATTGGCCGGGCTGACGTTGAGGCGGCGAGCCGGCTGAGCCGGCGCACCGCGGAAAAGAGCGCGATTCTAGTGCAGACGCGGGGCCGGCCGCAACGCGCCGGCGCGGCCGCGCGCCTGCGTCGGCCTCACTGCAGCTTGATCTCGACGTCCACGCCGGCCGGCAGGTCGAGCTTCATCAGCGCGTCCACGGTCTTGTCGGTCGGGTCGACGATGTCCATCAGGCGCTGATGCGTCCGGATCTCGAACTGGTCGCGGCTCGTCTTGTTGACGTGCGGCGAGCGCAGGATGTCGAAGCGCTGGTGGCGGGTCGGCAGCGGCACGGGGCCCTTGACGATCGCGCCGGTGCGCTTGGCGGTCTCGACGATCTCGAGGGCCGACTGGTCGATCAGCTTGTAGTCGAATGCCTTCAAGCGGATCCGGATCTTCTGTTTGGTCATGGCAGTTCCTAAAGAGCGGTGCTGGCGGGGTCGCGGCCCTGGGGCCACGACGAAGCGAGCCTGGTTGGCGGGCGCCCCTTCCGCCGGGCCGCCCCAAGGAGAGGGCGAACCCGCGGGGGCGGCCGCGAGCGCCGTTCAGGCGCGACGCAGCCGGGGGCTCGACGTCACTCGATGATCTTGGCGACGACGCCGGCGCCGACGGTGCGCCCGCCCTCGCGGAT
>CAZFET010000419.1:0-2709 GCA_964517545.1 uncultured Burkholderiaceae bacterium | reverse complement strand
GGGGCCGGTGATCGTCAACGCGTTCTGCAACTTCCTCCGCCAGCTCGAGTATCCTGGCGACGTGCGCGCGCGCCACTACGTCGCCAACCCCGGGCGCAGCAGCGTCGACACCTACGTGACGCTCGAGCGCACCGACCGGCCCGGCGTCGTGTACGCCGAAGGCGGCGCGAAGCTGGTGTGGGTCGACTTCCCGAAGCAGAAGTCGGCGCCGCTGCCCGACTGGCTGCGCGCGCTCGTGAGCGACTGAGCGGCCGGCGACCGCGACGCGTCAGCGGGTGCCGACGGCGCCACGGCCGTCGCCATCGTCGGCGCCATCGAGCGACCACCAGCGCGCGGCGAGCTGCTCGAGCGTCGTCGCCTCGCCCGCCGGCATGCGCCGCAGGTACCACGGCAGGTTGGCGTAGCGGTGCAGCAGGGTCCACGCCATCAGGCGGCACTGCAGCGCAGCGCCGAGCGCGCCCGGCGCGTAGCCGTAGGCGCGCAGCACGCGCCGCAGGAAGCGCGCGTCGCCGCACGCGACGAAGAGCCCGACCGACGCGAAGTCGTACTCCGGCGCGCCCAGCATCGCGGGCTCGAAGTCGAACAGGCCGCTGAACTGCGGGCCTTCGTCGCCCGACGCGACCAGCAGGTGCTCGCGCATCACCTCGGTGTGCAGCAGCGCGGCAGGCGGCGAGGGCGGCGGCGCCCAGCGCTCGAGAAAGGGCTCGATCTGCCCGAGCCAGCGGTCGTGCAGGCCGTGCGCGCGCTGCCGCGCGACGGCGCTCGCGCGCTGCCCGGCCACGAACGACGGCCAGTCGGGCGGCAGGCCGGCGAGCGGCGCGATGTCGATGGCGTGCAGCGCGGCGAGCGCGGCGCCGAGGCTGTCGGCGAGCCGGTCGCGATCGGCAGGCGCGAGCGCCGGCCACGCGTCGACCAGCCGCTCGCCGTGCAGCTGCGACATCAGCAGCCAGTGCCAGCCGTCGTGGCGGCCGGCCGCGTGCAGGTGCGGCGTCGGGATCGGCAGCCGGCCGTGCACCGCCTGCAGCACGCGCGCCTCGACCGTCGCGTGCTCCTCCTCGTGCGGCGGGAACAGCTTGAGCACGTGCTCGCGGCCGACCGCGTACACGGGCAGCGAGCCGCTCGCGTAGCGCGTGCGGGGCACCGCGTCGAGCCCGCGGGCGTGCGCGCGAAGGATCTCGTCGACGCCGGCGGCGAGCGCCGCATCGTCGTCGGCCAGCGCGTCCCAGCCTTCGGGAGTGTCGGCGGCGGGCAGGCTCACGGTCGAAGGCTGATCGGACGCCGGGCGCTCAGGCGCTCAGCAGCTTGTGCACCAGCTCGGGTGTGGTGGCGGCGCCGACCTTGCGCATCAACCGGGCGCGGTAGACGTCGACCGTGCGCGGGCTGATGTCCAGCCGCTTGCCGATCTGCTTGCTGGTGAGCCCGTCGATCAGCAGCGCCGCGATCTCGCGCTCGCGCGCGGTGAGCTCGAGCTTGAGCGCGCGGCGCGACGACAGGTCCTCGAAGCTCCAGATGCCGGCGGCGTGCGGATCGGCCGGATCGAGCGCGCGGCCGGTCACGTGACACCAGAACAGCTCGCCGCCGAGGCGCTTCATCACGCGGTCGTCGGCGTAGAAGCCCTGCGTGTCGAGGCTGGCGACGATGCGTGCGCCGGTGCGCTCGAACTCCTCGTGCGTCGGGTACAGCACCTCGAACGACTGCCCGACCAACTCGTCGCGCTGCGCGCCGAACATCGCCTGCAGCTGCCGGTTGCAGTCGACGATCAGCCGATGACGGGACAGCACCAGGCCGATCGGCGCGAGGTCGAACGCGGTGCGGTAGTCCAGGTCCAGCGTGCGCGTCGCGACCACGGTCAGAGCAGGGCGTAGGTGGTCGTGGCGTGCGCGGCCAGCCTGCCGTCGCGCGTGCGGATGTCGACGTCGCCGTAGGCGAGCGTCCTGCCCCGGCGCAGCACGCGGCAGATCACGCGCACCTCGCCCGCGTCGGCCGGCACCGGGCGCACGAAGCTCGTCTGCAGCTGCACGGTGGTCATGGGCGGGAACTCGCCGCCGAAGCTCGCCGCCATGGCCACGACCATGGCGGTGTCGGCCGCGGCGAGCATGGCCTGGCCGCACATGACGCCGCCGCCGTGCACCAGCTCGGCCGTCACCGGCATCGACAGCTCCACGCGCTCGGCATCGGCCGACTGCACCCGCAGCCCGAGGGCGCGCACATAGGGCGCCGCGATGCGATCCAGCCTGCCTTGCAAGGTGTCGACGAGCGCCATGACGTCCGGTTGCTCCACGTGTTCTCGCTGTGCCTTACTGAATTCTACGTAACGCCTACTTAAGCTCGTACGTAGTACGCTGTCGCGCTTCACCAGGAGGCGCGACCCCGATGAAAAAGGTCTACCCCAGCGCGGCCAAGGCGCTCGAAGGCATCGTGCGCGACGGCCAGCTCCTCGCCGTGGGCGGGTTCGGGCTGTGCGGCATCCCGGAGGCGCTGATCGACGCCTTGAAGGACTCGGGCGTGCGCAACCTCAGCGTCATCTCCAACAACGCCGGCGTCGACGGCTTCGGCCTCGGCAAGCTGCTCGAGACGCGCCAGATCCGCAAGATGATCTCGAGCTACGTCGGCGAGAACAAGGAGTTCGAGCGCCAGTTCCTGAGCGGCGAACTCGAGGTCGATCTCGTGCCGCAGGGCACGTTCGCCGAGCGCATCCGCGCCGGTGGG
>CAZFET010000418.1:0-2710 GCA_964517545.1 uncultured Burkholderiaceae bacterium | reverse complement strand
TGGGGCAGAACATGCTGGTCGCGTTCATGCCCTGGAACGGCTACAACTTCGAGGACTCGATCCTCATCTCCGAGCGCGTGGTCGCCGACGACCGCTATACCTCGATCCACATCGAGGAACTGACGGTGATTGCGCGCGACACGAAGCTGGGCGCCGAGGAGATCACGCGCGACATCCCGAACCTGTCGGAGCAGCAGCTCGCGCGCCTCGACGAGTCCGGCATCGTCTACATCGGCGCGGAGGTGAACCCGGGCGACGTGCTGGTGGGCAAGGTCACGCCGAAGGGCGAGACGACGCTGACGCCGGAAGAGAAGCTGCTGCGCGCGATCTTCGGCGAGAAGGCCTCCGATGTGAAGGACACGTCGCTGCGCGTCGAGCAGGGCACCAACGGCACCGTCATCGACGTGCAGGTGTTCACCCGCGAGGGCATCCAGCGCGACAAGCGCGCCCAGCAGATCATCGACGACGAGCTCAAGCGCTTCCGGCTCGACCTGAACGACCAGCTGCGCATCGTCGAGGCCGACGCCTTCGACCGCATCGAGAAGCTGCTGGTCGGCAAGGTCGCCAACGGCGGCCCGAAGAAGATCGCCAAGGGCACCGTCATCGACAAGGCCTACCTGGCCGAAGTCGAGAAGTACCACTGGTTCGACATCCGCCCGGCCGACGACAACGTGGCCAACCAGCTCGAGTCGATCAAGAACTCGCTCGAGCAGACGCGCCACAGCTTCGACCTCGCCTTCGAGGAGAAGCGCAAGAAGCTGACGCAGGGCGACGAGCTGCCCGCCGGCGTGCTGAAGATGGTGAAGGTGTACCTCGCCGTCAAGCGCCGCCTGCAGCCGGGCGACAAGATGGCCGGCCGCCATGGCAACAAGGGCGTGGTGTCGAAGATCGTGCCGGTCGAGGACATGCCCTACATGGCCGACGGCACGCCGGTCGACATCGTGCTCAACCCGCTGGGCGTGCCGTCGCGCATGAACGTGGGCCAGGTGCTGGAAGTGCACCTGGGCTGGGCCGCCAAGGGCATCGGCCAGCGCATCGGCGACAGGCTGCAGCGCGAGGCTCGCGTGGCCGAGCTGCGCAAGTTCCTCGAGGAGCTGTACAACAAGTCCGGCGGCCGCACGGAGTCGCTGGACGCGCTGTCGGACGACGAGATCGTCGAGATGGCGCAGAACCTGAGCAAGGGCGTGCCGTTCGCGACGCCGGTGTTCGACGGCGCCTCGGAAGACGAGATCCGCGGCATGCTCAGGCTCGCCTATCCCGACGACGTGGCCGCCGCGAAGGGCCTGACCGCGACGCGCACCCAGGCCGTGCTGCACGACGGCCGCACCGGCGATCCGTTCGAGCGCCCGGTCACCGTGGGCTACATGCACGTGCTCAAGCTGCACCACCTGGTCGACGACAAGATGCACGCGCGGTCCACCGGCCCGTACAGCCTGGTCACGCAGCAGCCGCTGGGCGGCAAGGCGCAGTTCGGCGGCCAGCGCTTCGGCGAGATGGAAGTCTGGGCGCTCGAGGCCTACGGCGCCAGCTACGTGCTGCAGGAGATGCTGACCGTGAAGTCCGACGACGTGAACGGCCGCACGAAGGTCTACGAGAACATCGTCAAGGGTGAGCACGCCATCGACGCCGGCATGCCCGAGTCGTTCAACGTGCTGGTCAAGGAAATCCGTTCGCTCGGTATCGACATCGAGCTCGAGCGCAACTGAAGGAACGGGAGAGAGACATGAAAGGCTTGCTGGACCTGTTCAGGCAGTTCACCCCCGACGAGCACTTCGACGCGATCCGCATCGGCATCGCGTCGCCCGAGAAGATCCGCTCGTGGTCGTTCGGCGAGGTGAAGAAGCCCGAGACCATCAACTACCGCACCTTCAAGCCGGAGCGCGACGGCCTGTTCTGCGCCAAGATCTTCGGCCCGATCAAGGACTACGAGTGCCTGTGCGGCAAGTACAAGCGCCTGAAGCACCGTGGCGTGATCTGCGAGAAGTGCGGCGTCGAGGTCACGCAGACCAAGGTGCGCCGCGAGCGCATGGGCCACATCGACCTGGCCGCGCCGTGCGCGCACATCTGGTTCCTGAAGTCGCTGCCGTCGCGCCTGGGCCTCGTGCTCGACATGACCTTGCGCGACATCGAGCGCGTGCTGTACTTCGAGGCGTATGTCGTGGTCGACCCCGGCATGACCCCGCTGAAGAAGTTCTCGATCATGAGCGAGGACGACTACGACGCCAAGCGCGCGGAGTACGGCGACGAGTTCGTCGCGCTGATGGGCGCCGAGGGCATCAAGAAGCTGCTCGAGGAGATCGACCTCGACGTCGAGATCGAGAAGCTGCGCAACGACATGACCGGCTCGGAGCTCAAGGTCAAGAAGAACTCCAAGCGCCTGAAGGTGATGGAGGCCTTCAAGAAGTCGGGCATCAAGCCGCAGTGGATGGTGATGGACGTGCTGCCGGTGCTGCCGCCGGAGTTGCGTCCGCTGGTGCCGCTGGACGGCGGCCGCTTCGCGACGAGCGACCTCAACGACCTCTATCGCCGCGTCATCAACCGCAACAACCGCCTGGCGCGCCTGCTCGAGCTGAAGGCGCCCGAGATCATCGTGCGCAACGAGAAGCGCATGCTGCAGGAAGCGGTGGACTCGCTGCTCGACAACGGCCGTCGCGGCAAGGCGATGACCGGCGCGAACAAGCGCGCGCTGAAGTCGCTGGCCGACATGATC
>CAZFET010000417.1:508-2766 GCA_964517545.1 uncultured Burkholderiaceae bacterium | reverse complement strand
CGATCTCAGCCCCGACGAGGCGTACTACTACGCGTGGGCGCTCAAGCCCTCCGCCGGATACCTCGACCACCCGCCGATGGTCGCGTGGCTCATCCACGCCGCAGGGCGGGCGTTCGGCGGGGGGAGTGTGGAGGGAGGGGCCGGAGGCGCAAGCTGCCGCGAGGGCAGCGGCCGCGACCAGCTGGAGCAGCACAAGACGACGACGCACCACGACAGCAACTTCCGTACAGCGAGGTCGCGATGGTGCACGCGCGAGCCGCGCGAGTCTCTCCGGGGATCGCCCGGTAGACGCGGGCGGAACGCGCGGGCAGGGCCCGCGCTCGGTCGGCAGGTTCGGGCAGGGCCCGCGCCCGGTCGGCGCCCTCGGGCAGGGCCGCCCGCCCTCAGTCGATGGTCAGCGCGCCGGCCAGGCCGAGCAAGGTGATCATCGCGCTGCGACGCAGTCCGGCGGCGGGCTGCGAGTGCATCGGCTTGGGCCGCATCGCGTCGCGCATCGCGGCGACCCAGTGCTTGGCCACCAGCCGCGGCGTCCACAGCGGGCGGCGAGGCGGACGCGCCACCCTGCGCCGTTCCTGCATCGCCGCGACGCGTACCGCGACGGGCCGCGGCGCGAAGCTGACGGTCTCGTCGAGCGACAGGCGCGGCAGCGCGTGCAGCGCGTCGCGATGCCGCAAGCCGACGACACCCGCGCGCGCGGTGGTGGCGGTGGCGTAGCCGCACGCGGCGGCCAGCGCGTACTCGCGCGGGCCGGCTTCGGCCAGACCGCCGTACGGATACGCGAAGTGGCGCACCGGCCGGCGGATCCGCCGTTCGAGACGCGCGCGGCCTTCGAACAGCTCCCAGCGCGCCTCGGCCTCGCTCAGGCGCGAGAGCGGGCGGTGGTTGACCGTGTGGGCGCCGACCGTCACGCCGTCGCGCCCGGCCAGGTCGCGCACGTCGTCCCAGCTCAGCGCGACCTCGTCGACGTAGCGGTGGTAGTCGATCGAGCGCCCGGCGAGGCGCTCGACGAATCCGGCGGGATCGGTGCCGCCTTCGGTCAGCACGCGCTCGCGCAGCTGCATGAACAGCGCCTCCGCCTCGGCGAGGCTGGACCAGCGGTGACGCGCGCCGTCGGACAGTTCGAGGGTCGGGCTCGCCAGGATGACGTCTTCCAGCGCGTGCCACCACAGGCGCGCCTCGCGGTCGGCGAACGACGTGGTGACGTACACCGTGAAGGGCACTTCCAGCCTCGACAGCAGCGGCACGCCCAGGGTGAGGTTGTCGCGGTAGCCGTCGTCGAAGGTCAGCACGAGCTGCCGGGGCTTCACCCGGCCGCGCACGATCTGCGCGTGCGCCTCGTCGAGGTCGATGAAGCGAAAGCCGTGTCGGCGCGCCTGGTGGACGAAGTCCTCGAGGAAGTCGCCGCTGACCTTGAGCGACTCGTTCGGTGAGAGCCGGCTGCGATCGCGATCGCCGACCCGGTGCAGGGTCAGCATCGTGATGCCGCGCTGCGTGAGCAGGTGCCGGGCGCCGTGGTGAATCATGGGTACTGCTACGTTTGTTGGTGTTGGCCGTATGCTAGGCAGGACCCGTGGTGGCGCGACCACCCGCCGGGGCGGGTACACCGCGAGCGAGGGCCACACTTTGTCACAGATCCAGGCGATCGCAAAACGCTCCCCCTATCTCTTGGGGGCCCGGGGGCGGCCGCGGGGCGCTGCCCCGCGCGCTCAACCCAGGTCGCGCCAGGCCGGCAGTCCGGGCAGCCCGCTGGCGGACTTGACCGCATCGAGCACCGCCAGCGACACCGCGTGGGCTGCCATCGTGCCCAGCACGGTGAGGTTGCCGGGCACGCCGCTCGCGCCGGTGGCCAGCGCGAACAAGGTGTCGCCGTCGAAGGGCGTGTGCAGCGGGTCGATGACGCGTGCGAGGCCGTCGTGGCCCATCTGCGCGAGCTTGGTGGCCTGCGCCTTGGTGAGCCGCGCGTCGGTGGCGATCACGCCGAGCGTCGTCGCCATGCCGGCCGACAGCCGCTCGGGCAGCCGCCCGGCGAGGAACTCGCGCGTGGTGCCCATCGGCCGGCCGTCGTCGCCGCGCGCGCCGGCCAGCGGTGCGCCGGAGGCCGGATCGATCACGTCGCCCATCGCGTTGACCGCGACCAGCGCCCCGACGGTCAGCGCGCCGACCTTGACCGACGCGCTGCCGATGCCGCCCTTCATCGCGCGCGCGATGCCGAACAGCTTGCCGAGGGTGGCGCCGGCGCCGGCGCCCACGCTGCCGCG
>CAZFET010000417.1:0-498 GCA_964517545.1 uncultured Burkholderiaceae bacterium | reverse complement strand
CGGCTCGGCGCTGGTGGCGGCGGCGCAGGCGGCGTGGCCGGCGGCCGCGTCGGGGCGGATCGTCGGGTCGCCGACCCACAGGTCGAACAGGATGGCCGCCGGCACGATCGGCACGCGCGACGGACCGACCTCGAGGCCGACGCCGCGCTCGTCGAGCCAGCGCATCACGCCGCCCGCGGCGTCGAGGCCGAAGGCGCTGCCGCCGGACAGCAGCACGGCGTGCACGGTCTCGACGCTGTTGACCGGCGAGAGCAGGTCGGTCTCCCGGGTGCCGGGGGCGGCGCCGCGCACGTCGACGCCGGCCACCGCGCCGCGCTCGGCGATCACCACGGTGCAGCCGGTGGGCCGGCGCGGGTCGGTGAAGTGGCCGACCTTCAGGCCGGCCACGTCGCAGATCGAGCTCAGGCGAAAACCCCCGCCGTGTCCTGCATGCGCGCGCTCACCTCGCCCAGGTTGTGCAGCGTGTCGCCGAAGCTCATCTCGATGCAGGTGAGCCGC
>CAZFET010000416.1:0-2771 GCA_964517545.1 uncultured Burkholderiaceae bacterium | reverse complement strand
GCGCGCCTCGGTCTGTGGGACGTGGCCGCCGGCACCGTCACCGACTGCCGGCTGCCGTGGCCGCCCGACACGCAGGGCACCGATTGCGCGTGCACGCAGTGCGTGACGCCGCAGTCGCATGCGAGCGGCCGCCTCACGATCCAGGCGGCCGTCGACCGCGTGCGCGACTCCGGCGGCACGGTGTGCCTGCACGCGGGCACGTACGCGCTCGACGCGCCGGTGCGCGTGGTCAACTCGCGCTCGGGCTCGATCTGCTGCCAGGGGCCGGCCAGCGTGATCGCCGCGCCGGGCGCGGCCTTCGAGGTGGAGACGAGCCTCGCCGTCGCGATCGAGAAGCTCGCCGTCGTCTCGCTCGGTCGCGCGTCGGCGATCGGGCTGCGCACGGTGGCCGGCGTGCGCCTCGCCGAGCTCGCCATCGCGGTGCTGGGCGGCAACGACTTCCGCAGCGCGGCCGTCGCGCTGGCCGGCGTGTGCGCGGGCGTCACGATCCGCGACGACTTCGTGATCGCCCCCGACGGCATCCGCGCCGAGACCTCGCGCGAAGGGCGCGCGCCGTTCGTGCTGGCCGCCGCGCTCGCCATCGAGGACAACGTGCTGTGGTGCCAGCGCGCGGGCATCGTGCTCGACGGCCCGGTGGCGCACATGCTCGGCACGCGCGTGCGCGGCAACGAACTGCTCGGCTGCCGCGACGGCGGCGTGTCGACGCGCGGCTTCGCGCTGCCCGGCGCGTCGGTGCGCGTCGAGGCCAACGGCCTCAACGTCAACGGCCCGGGCATCGCCTGCGGCACCGACGGCACGTGGATCGAGGGCAACAAGCTCGTCGCCGCGCGCCAGGGCCAGCGCGCGCCCAGCGGCGCGGCCATCACCCTGGCCACCGGGCTCGACCCCAACGGCAGCGACCAGGCGCAGGTGCTGGCCAACCAGGTGCGCGGCTTCGCCGGCGCGGCCGTGTCGGTGCTCGCGCCGACCGCCGAGCTGATCGTCAAGCTCAACATCGTCGAGGACTGCGGGCTCGGCATCGTGATGAGCGACGACGCCGAGGCCGGCGCGGTGTCGATCGAGAACAACCACCTGCGCGACATCCGCGGCGAGCCGGAGCGGCGCGGCATCGTCGCCGGCATCGCCGTCACGCGCACCGAGGCCGCCACCATCGCGGGCAACACGATCCGCCGCGTCGCCACGGCAGCGCCGCGCGGCACGCTGATCGCCGGCGTGCTGACCCTGGGCGTGCTGCGCGCGCGCGTGAGCGGCAACGAGATCGTCGAGATCGCCCCCGCGGCCGACTTCGCCGGGATCGGCGCCGGCATCATGGTGCGCGCGCCGTGCCGCCAGGCCGAGGTGCACCACAACCACGTGGCGCGCGACGCGGGCGGGCAGGCCGGCGGGCTCGAGTCGTCGTGGATCGCGGCGATGGTCGAGGACCAGTCGTCCGGCGCGGCGGCGGGCGTGGCCGGCATCGGCGCGGTGGCCGGCGTTGCCGCCGCGGCAGCCCCCGCGAGCGCGGCGCCGTCGCGCACCGCGGGCATCACCACCTTGCGGCTCGACGACCGGCGCACCCTGGTGCTGGCGGCCGACCGCGCGCTCATCGGGCTGGCCGACCTCGTGCTCGACGCGGCGGGCGCGTCCGTCGCGCGCGGCGCCAACGTGTCGCTGCTCGGCAACCGCTTCGCCTCGCGCGGACGGCTGTCGGCGGTCATCGTCGCGGCCGGCGGCGACACCATGTTCAGCGACAACCGCTGCGAGTACCGCGGCGGACGCAGCGCGGTGCAGATCACGTCGCCCGCGGTCATCGTCAACGCCAACCGCGTGGTGTGCGACGAGTTCGCGATCACGATCCTCGGCTCGAAGTCGGCCGCGGTGCTCGGCAACGTCACCACGCACGGCATCGCGGTCAACGGCGGCCCGCTGCCGGCGGACTGGCTCAAGTTCAACCTGCTCGGCTGATCGTCGGGAGACACGCCATGCGCATGATCGTCGTCAAGCAACCCGGGGACCTGCAGGCCCTCGCCGGCCGGCTGCTGCGGCCCGGGCTCGCGCGCGAGGCGGCGTCGCTCGACGCGCTGCGCCGGCTCAACCCGCACGTCGACTTCTCGAAGCTCGATGCAGGCACCGTGCTGCTGGTGCCCGACCATCCCGACTTCGACGGCGGCGATGCGTCGTCGATCGGCGGCGAGGCCTTCGACAGCCTCGCGAAGGACGCGCTGGCAGGGCTGCAGGCCGCCGCCGCCCGCATGCGCGACGGCTTCGAGCGCCGCGACGCCCAGCGCAAGGACGTGGCCGGCGTGCTGCGCAGCGCGGCGTTCAAGCGCCTCGCCGAGGCCGACGAGTCGCTGCGCCGGCAGGCCGGCGAGGTCGACTCGCGCTTCAAGGCCGACGCGAAACGCGCCTCCGACACCGCAGCCACGCTGGCCGCGATGCACAAGGCGCTGCAAGCCGAGCTCGACGCGCTGGCGCGCCGCGTGGGCTGAGTCGCTGCCATCGACGTCGAGCGTCGTGAAGCGGGGGCTCGTGCAGGGCGGGCTTGCCGAAGCGCGACGTGACGGGCCGTGCGGTTGCGATGACCTCGATCGCCGCGCGCGCCCTTCGACAGGCTCTCAAGTCGATGTGGCTCCGCCACTCGACTTGAACCTCCGCGGGGAGCGGGCCGGCAGGGCCGGCCCTGGGGGCGCTCTCAAGTCGATGTGGCTCCGCCACTCGACTTGAACCCCCGCGGGGGGCGGGCCGGCAGGGCCGGCCCTGGGGGCGCTCTCAAGTCGATGTGGCTCCGCCAC
>CAZFET010000415.1:0-2774 GCA_964517545.1 uncultured Burkholderiaceae bacterium | reverse complement strand
GCGGCCGCCGCGCGGGCGAAGAGCGAGGGCACCTGGCCGCTGGCGCGCCAGCGCGAAGCCGACATCCGCAGCCTCGCCGAACAGGGCTTCGTGGCCGGCCATGCCGGCCAGGACCGCGCGCGCGAGCGGCTCGAGCTCGAGCGCGATCTCGCCACGCAGCGCGCCCGCGTGCGCGAGGCGCAGGCCGCGCTGGCCGAGAGCCGCCAGACGCGCGCGGCCTTCCTGGCCGAGACGCGGCGCGGCCTGAACGACCGCCTGCTGCAGGCCACCTTGAAGGCCGCGCAACTGCGCAGCGAAGGCGCCAAGACCGAGCAGCGCGAGCGGCTGATGCAGCTCGCCGCGCCGGTCGACGGCACCGTGCAGCAGCTGGCCGTGCACACGCCCGGCGGCGTGGTCACGCCCGCGCAGCCGCTGATGGTGGTGGTGCCCGCCGACGCGCAGGTGACCGCCGAGGTCACGATCGACAACAAGGACATCGGCTTCGTCAAGGAAGGCCAGGACGCCGAGGTCAAGCTCGAGACCTTCGCGTTCACGCGCTACGGCACCGTGCCGGCGCGCGTGCTGCGCGTGTCGGGCGACGCCGTGGTCGACGACAAGCGCGGCACCGCCGTCTTCACCGCCACGCTGGCCCTGCAGGCCGCGCACATGCGCATCGACGAACGCGACATCGCGCTCGCGCCCGGCATGAACCTCACCG
The DNA here is from genome assembly GCA_964517545.1 of uncultured Burkholderiaceae bacterium. Classification (GTDB taxonomy): domain Bacteria; phylum Pseudomonadota; class Gammaproteobacteria; order Burkholderiales; family Burkholderiaceae_C; genus CAZFET01. The sequence continues at coordinate 2,077 of CAZFET010000415.1, read as the reverse complement.
CCGAGATCAAGACCGGCCGCCGGCGCGTCATCGACTACCTGCTCGCGCCGCTGCAGCAGCGCGCGAGCGAAAGCCTGAGGGAGAGATGACCATGGGGCCCACCGAACAACATCGCGGCCGCGCACGGCGCCGCGGGCAAGCGCCGCGCACCGGTCGCGCGGGCGGCGGCGTACTTCGCGCACGTTCGCCCGAAGGCCGCTACAAGGTCGCGAAGCGCAAGCCCGTCGCCGACCCGAAGGCGCGGCTGACGCGCGTGGAACTGTCGCTGATGGAAGGCCTGTGCGCCGGCATGACCAACGCCGAGATCGCCGCGACCATCGGGCGCAGCGAGAAGACCGTGCGCAATCAGCTCACCAAGGTGTACGCGAAGCTCGGCGTGAGCAATCGGGCGGGGGCGGTGGCGCTTTATCTACGGCGCCATGACGAGTAGTCGCCGTGCGCGCTGGCGGCGCTCGCGTGGCGATGTGCGTGGCGACACGTGCAGCGTCGTGTACGGCGCAACGCGCGGCATCACGCGCGGCGTCGCGCGTGACGATATGCGTGGCGACTCCGGAGAGCGGTGTCGGCAGCGCGGCGCCGGGCGCAGGATTGGCCGGCGCGCTTACAACTTCGGGACATTCGTCCCGTTGGCGTTCGCGCCCGCGACGTGTAGCGTTGCGGCTCGTATCGAAACGAACGCGGCCTGCCGCAGATCGCCGCAAGTCGCCGGAAAACGCCGGCGCACGCAGGCCGCCGCAGAACAGTGCAGGGGGAGGAGCTGAAGTGGGCCAGAGTCCGGCGGCGTCGAGCCGCCTCCAGCGTGGGCGCGTCGCGGACCTCCGGTTCGCGCCATGACGCCGCCGACCGCAGCTCATGGAGTCGATCCTCACGTGGGTGGCCCTGCTCTCCCTCGCGTTCGACCCCGCGCTGGCGCGAAACGCCCGGAACCCGCACTCGAAACATCGCGGCGCCGCGAGGCTCGTGCTGCTGCTCCTCGTCGTCTTTCAACTCGCCGCACTGGCCGTGCCAGCCGCCGTGTTCGTGGCCAACGCGCAGCCGGCGTGGAGGTTCTTGCGGTGAGGGTCCTGCTGCTTCGCTTCGGAGGACTCTGGAGGACTCGCAAGTCGTTTCACCCAACCACATTCAGGAGTACGTCATGAGCCCCTTTGCCGGACAGACCTGCAACGCGCAACGCTGCGCCACCGATGTGCCAGCAAGTGAACTCTCTGGACCACCGGTGAAGTAGAAGCCCTCCTACGGATCTGTCATGCGCATCCCTTGTGCAATGTGGAACATGTGCATAGGTGCACACGCTCGAGCAAGCGTCGCTCGCTTCGTTTCCATCTCTCTCACGCCGTTGCTTGTCGCATCGTGTGATCTGAACATCGAGCCTGAGCTGCCGATCCAGAAGTCAAGGTCACGGCAGCTGGTTCAAGAGTTGGCTCGCGACTTGCCTCCATCGGTAGCAGCCGCGATTCACTGGCTCCCAACCCGTTCCCGGCAATGCGTCGAGAGATCACCGCCTGTCGACTTGTCGCATTGCATCAATCTGATAGTTCTCGGACTAACCGAAGCAGAAGCAGAACAGCGACAAGAAGTTGTCGCCACGGCTATAGCTTCACTGAAGCCTTCAGTCGACTCGACCTTGCATGGCGTGTTCGTAAGCGTGACAGCAGTCGTGAGAAGAAGCGGCGAATGCGATGATCAACTCACACCCCGCAAGGTTCGGGACTGCTTCAGCTCGCACAGATCGACGTTGGTACAACTTGGGAGATAGATCATGTTCGCAAGAATTAATGTTCGGTACGGCAACTTGTCAGGCGCCCCAGGTAACGCAGTTCCCACTCCGTCCTACTCCGGGCACGCATGGATCACTATTCACAGTGATGATGGAGTGATGATTGACAACATGGGCTTTGTTCCGACTTCCAATGGCGCGTTCTATGGTGGCCAACCGGGTGCGCTTGACGTCGACAACGGTCCAGTCGACTGGATCAGTCCAAGTATTCCGATTACGACAGAGCAGTACCAAGGATTGATTGACTGACCTGCCCCCTTCCGCCGTACCAGTGTTTCGGAAGGAGTCCGGGGTGAAGGT
>CAZFET010000414.1:0-2802 GCA_964517545.1 uncultured Burkholderiaceae bacterium | reverse complement strand
ATCGAGTCGGCGGCCCGGCGCCCGGCAGCCGAGCCGCGCCGCACGCGGCCGCGCAGTCCGGCCGGCCCGGCGCGGCTGTTCGTGCTCGACACCAACGTGCTGATGCACGACCCGATGTCGCTGTTCCGCTTCGACGAGCACGACATCTACCTGCCGATGATCACGCTCGAGGAACTCGACAGCCACAAGCGCGGCATGAGCGAGGTGGCGCGCAACGCGAGGCAGGTGAGCCGCGAGCTCGACGCGCTGGCCGCCGCCGCAGCCAAGGGCGGCGGCGACATCTCGGCCGGCCTGCCGCTGGCCGCGACGGGCCACCGCGAGGCCACCGGCCGCCTGTTCTTCCAGACCGCGCTGGTCGACGCGCCGCTGCCGGCGGGCCTGCCGCAAGGCAAGGCCGACAACCAGATCCTCGGCGTCGTGCAGGCGCTGCGCACGCAGCGCACCGACCGCGACGAGGTGCTGGTGTCCAAGGACATCAACATGCGCATCAAGGCCCGCGCGCTGGGCCTTCCGGCCGAGGACTACTACAACGACCGCACGCTCGAGGACGGCGACCTGCTGTACACGGGCGTGCTGCCGCTGCCGGCCGACTTCTGGGAGCGCCACGGCAAGACGATGGAGAGCTGGCAGCAAGGCGGCCACACCTTCTATCGCATCGCCGGGCCGCTGGTGCCGGCCCTGCTGGTCAACCAGTTCGTCTACCTCGAGACCCCCGGCGCGGCGCCGCTGTACGCGCGCGTCACCGAGATCACCGGCCGCACCGCCGTGCTCAAGACGCTGAAGGAGTACACGCACCAGAAGAACGCGGTGTGGGGCGTCACCGCGCGCAACCGGGAGCAGAACTTCGCGCTGAACCTGCTGATGGACCCGGACTGCGACTTCATCACCCTCACCGGCACGGCCGGCACCGGCAAGACGCTGATCACCCTGGCCGCCGGCCTGAGCCAGGTGCTCGACGAGCGCCGCTACAGCGAGATCATCGTCACGCGCGTCACGGTGCCGGTGGGCGAGGACATCGGCTTCCTGCCCGGCACCGAGGAAGAGAAGATGAGCCCGTGGATGGGCGCGCTGGACGACAACCTCGAGGTGCTGGCACGCAGCGACGGCAGCGCCGGCGAGTGGGGGCGCGCGGCCACCCAGGACATCGTGCGCAGCAAGATCCGCATCAAGAGCATGAACTTCATGCGCGGGCGCACGTTCCTGAACAAGTTCGTCCTCATCGACGAGGCGCAGAACCTCACGCCCAAGCAGATGAAGACGCTGATCACGCGCGCCGGCCCGGGCACCAAGATCGTCTGCCTCGGCAACCTCGCGCAGATCGACACGCCCTACCTCACCGAGGGCTCGTCGGGACTGACCTACGCGGTCGACCGCTTCAAGGGCTGGCCGCACTCGGGCCACGTCATGCTCGCGCGCGGCGAGCGCTCGCGGCTGGCCGACTTCGCGAGCGAGGTGCTGTAGCTGCGCGGCGGTGGCGCGGTGGCGTCGGCCACGGCCGTCACGCCGCGACCCTCGGCTCGCCGCCCTCAGATCGCAGTGCTCACTTCGCCGCCACCAGGTCGCGGATCTGCTGCAGCGCGGCCGGGTCCTCGATCGTCGTGAGGTCGCCGGGGTCGCGGCCCTCGCACACGGCCTGGATCGCGCGGCGCAGCAGCTTGCCCGAGCGCGTCTTGGGCAGCACGCTCACGAAGCGCACGCGCGCCGGCCGCGCCACCGCGCCGAGCTGCTCGTCGACCACCTTCATGATCTCGCCTTCGAGCTTCAGCGCCGCCTCCTGCGTGGCCGCCTTCGACGCATCCTTCAGCACCGCGAAGGCCATCGCCACCTGGCCCTTGAGCTGGTCGGCCACGCCGACCACGGCCACCTCGGCGACGTTGGGATGGCTGGAGATGCTCTCCTCGATCTCGCGCGTGCCGAGGCGGTGACCGGCGACGTTGATCACGTCGTCGGTGCGGCCGAGGATGAAGAAGTAGCCGTCCTCGTCGCGGATGCCCCAGTCGAAGGTGCTGTAGATCTGGCGGCCGGGAATGGTCGACCAGTAGGTCTTCACGAAGCGCGCGTCGTCGCGCCAGACGGTCTGCATGCAGCCCGGCGGCAGCGGCCCTTCGATGGCGACCACGCCTTTCTGGTTCGCGCCCTTCAGCTCCTCGCCGGTGTGCTCGTCCAGCAGCTTCACGTCGTAGCCGTAGACGGGCTTGCCGGGCGAGCCGAACTTCGACGGCGCGCGCTCGATGCCGTTGCAGATCGTCAGGATCGGCCAGCCGGTCTCGGTCTGCCAGTAGTTGTCGATGATCGGCCGGCCCAGCGCGTCGGCGATCCACCTCGCGGTGGGCTCGTCGAGCGGCTCGCCGGCCAGGAACAGCGCACGCAGGCTCGACAGGTCGTGCTTCTTCAGCGCCGCCGGATCCTGCTTCTTCAGCACGCGCACGGCCGTCGGCGCGCTGAACATCGAGGTCACCTTGTACTTCTCGACGAGGCTCCACCAGATGGCCGCGTCGGGACGGATCGGCAGGCCTTCGTAGAGGATCGTCGCCATGCCGGCGATCAGCGGGCCGTAGACGATGTACGAGTGGCCGACCACCCAGCCGATGTCGCTGGTGGAGAAGTAGGTCTCGCCGGCGTTGCCGAGGAAGATGTGCTTCATGCTCGCGGCCAGCGCGACCGCGTAGCCGCCGGTGTCGCGCTGCACGCCCTTCGGCTTGCCGGTGGTGCCGCTGGTGTACAGCGTGTAGCTCGGGTGCGTGGACTCGACCCAGGCGCACGGCACCTGCGCGCCCGCGTGCTGCGCGCGCAAGGCGGCGT
>CAZFET010000413.1:0-2810 GCA_964517545.1 uncultured Burkholderiaceae bacterium | reverse complement strand
CGCAGTTCTGGTTGTACGCCGACGTGCCGATCTGGATCGCCTTGGCGTTCTGGCGATACGGGTTCTCGGCACGCCACTGCGCGCCGAGCGGCGGCAGCTCGCGCGTGTCCACGGCCTGCGGCGTCACGTCGCCGTGGCCGAAGGCCGCGCCGGCGGCGGCGAGCAGGGTCGCGGCGAACAGGCCCTTGGCAAGCAGGTCCGTCAGTGCGGGCGGTCGTGTCATGGTCATCGGGGCGGTCTCCGTCAGCGTGAAGTCAAGTTCGACCACCAGACTGCAATCGACATGCCCGGCCGCGAGCGCCACGACCGCTCACGGATGACACACCGTCGGGAATGTCCCGCGCTTGACTCGGGCGCCGCGGATCGGAACAGTGAGTGCGGAACCCCGTGGACGTCGACGCGCCGCCGTGCGCGCGACACGCGGGGCCGAGGAGACGAGCGGCGCCGTCATCGCGTCCGCGGCACACACGCAGAGGCAGCCCATGCCCATGACGACACCGCCGGCCGACGGCATGGCCGGACCCTCCGGCTCCTCGCGCGCGAGATCGCGCCACGACGATCGCCAGCGCCCGCTGTCGGCCGCCCTGCCGCTGCCCGGCGAGCACTTCGATTCGATCGAGCGGTCGCACGAGCGCTGCCAGGCCTTCGGCCTGTCGCGCATCGAGTCGCCGGCGCACGACCCGGTCGGCCGCGCCGACCTCGCCACGCAGCGCGAACGCAACTGGCGCCTGTACTCGCACGCCGTGCCGGTGATGGAAGTGCTGCGCGAGCAGATCGCCAACACGCAGAGCATGGTCGTGCTGTGCGACGCGCGCGGGCTGATCCTGCACTCGGTGGGCGCCGACGACTTCCTCGCGCGCGCGTCGAAGGTGGCGCTGCAGCCGGGCGTCGACTGGTCCGAGCAGTCCAAGGGCACCAACGCCATCGGCACCGCGCTCATCAACGAGGTGCCGACGCTGGTGCACGCCGACGAGCACTTCATGCACGCGAACCACTTCCTCACGTGCTCGGCCTCGCCCATCTTCGACCCGCGCGGCAACATCCTCGGCGTGCTCGACGTGACCGGCGACCACCGCAGCTACCACCAGCACACGATGGGGCTGGTGCGCATGTCGGCGCGCATGATCGAGAACCACTGGCTGACCGACGACTTCCGCCACGTGATGCGGCTGCACTTCCACGCGCGGCCCGAGTTCATCGGCACGCTGATGGAAGGCATCGTCGCGGTCGCGCGCGACGGCCGCGTGGTCGGCGCCAACCGCAGCGCGCTCGACCTGCTCGGCCTGTCGGGGGCGGCCTCGCGCATGCACAGCGTGACCAGCCTGTTCGGCACCACGGTCGGTGCGCTGGTCGATCACTTCCGCTCGCCGATGGCGATGCCGCTGCCGCTCAACCTGCCCAACGGCAGCGTGGTGCACGTGCAGGCGCGCTTCAGCTGGTCGGCCAGCTTCGGCGTCGGCGGCGCGGCGGACGAGCCGGCCGGGCGCGAGGCCCGCGCCGCGGCGCAGGACTAAGCGCCGCCGGCGCGCGAGGCGCGGCGCGACGGCGATGCGGCGACGGCGCCCGCGCAGCGCACGACGCGCGCCGACGGACGCACGGATGCACGCGCCGACGCCCGCGCGGCAGCACGCACGGAAGGCCGCACCGAGCCCGCGCGCCCCGACACCAGCGGCCTGCGCTACCTGCAGACCGGCGACGCGCAGATGGAGGCGGTGATCGCCAAGGTGCGGCGCGTGCTCGACCGCGACATCCCGATCCTGCTGCTCGGCGAGACGGGCACGGGCAAGGAACTGCTCGCGCGCGCGATCCACCACGACTCGGCGCGCGCGCGCCATCCGTTCGTGGCGGTGAACTGCGCGTCGATCCCCGAGACGCTGATCGAAGCCGAGCTGTTCGGCTACGAGGAAGGCGCGTTCACCGGCGCGCGCCGCAAGGGCGCGCCCGGCCGCATCGTGCAGGCCGACGGCGGCACCTTGTTCCTCGACGAGATCGGCGACATGCCGCTCGCGCTGCAGGCCCGGCTGCTGCGCGTGCTGCAGGAGCGGCTGGTGTCGCCGCTGGGCAGCAGCAAGACGATCGCGGTCGACGTGGCGGTGATCGGGGCGACGCACCGCAACCTGCGCGAGATGATCGGCCGCGGCGAGTTCCGCGAGGACCTCTACTACCGCCTCAACGGCCTGGTGGTGAAGCTGCCCGCGCTGCGCGAGCGCAGCGACCTCGACGTGATCGTGCGCAACATCCTGCGCGCCGAGAGCCCGCAGCGCTTCCTCGACGTGAGCGACGAGGTGATGCGGCTGATCCGCGCGTACCACTGGCCCGGCAACGTGCGCCAGCTCGCCAACGTGCTGCGCACCGCGGCGGTCATGGCCGCCGGCGAGTCGCGCATCACGCGCGAGCACCTGTCGGACGACTTCCTCGAGGACGCCGGCGCCGCGCTCGCGCAGCAGCCGCGCGCGTTCGCCGCGGGCTCGCCGTCGTCGGGCGTGGTGTCGGCGGGTGTGCCGTCGGCGGGTCCGGCATCGCCGCCGTCGGCCGCTTCCGCGTCGATGCCGTCGGGCCACGCAGCAGCACCCGCGACGGCCGCACCGGCCGCGAACGAGGTGCCGGCCGCCCCCGCGACGACCGGCGCGACGCTCGAGGAGATCGAGCTCGAGACCATCCGGCGCGCCGTCGAAGCGGCCGGCGGCAACATCTCCGAAGCGTCCAAGCGACTGGGCATCGGCCGCAACACGATCTGCCGCGAGCTGCGCTGGCGCTGAGCCCTCTCAAGTCGATGTGGCTCCGCCACTCGACTTGAACCCCCGCGGGGG
>CAZFET010000412.1:0-2810 GCA_964517545.1 uncultured Burkholderiaceae bacterium | reverse complement strand
CGCTACACCGTGATCTGCATTGCCGAAGGCGCCAAGGCCCGCGGCGCGGAGCTGACCGTCGAGCGCGTGGTCGAGGCGAGCCCCGACCCGCTGCGCCTGGGCGGCGTGGCGCACGTGCTGCGTGCGCAGTTGCAGGCACGGCTCGCCAGCGAGGTGCGCGCCACGGTGCTCGGCCACGTGCAGCGCGGCGGCGTGCCGACGCCGTTCGATCGCGTGCTGGCCACCTGGTACGGCAACGAGGCGGCAGCGCTCGTGGGGGCGCGGCGCTTCGGCCGCATGGTCAGCTTGCAAGGCGGCCGGCTCGACAGCGCGCCGCTGTCGGAAGTGGCCGGGCGCAACCGGCGCGTGCCGCTCGACCACCCGCTGCTGCGCTGCGCGCGGCAAGTCGGCGTGTCGCTCGGCGAAGGCTGAGCGCCGACGCGCCGCACGGCAGCGGCGCCGGCTTCGTGCTGCCTGCCCGCGGATGCCGCTTGGGGTGCGCCGGTTCAGACGTGCAGGCTCAGGCGCGCAGGCTCAGGCGCGCAGCGCCTCGGCGCAGGCTTCGACGGTCGCCTCGACGTGCTCGGCGCCGTGCGCGGCGCTCACGAAGCCGGCCTCGTACAGCGCCGGCGCGAGGTACACGCCGCGCTCGAGCATCGCGTGGAAGAAGCGGTTGAAGCGCGCCTTGTCGGTGGCCAGCACCTGCGTGTAGTCCTGCGGCAGCGCATCGGCGAAGAAGAAGCCGAACATGCCGCCTTCGCAGTCGCCGCACATCGGCACGCCGGCCGCGCGCGCGGCGCCGAGCAGGCCGTCGACCAGGCTGCGCGTGCGTGCGGCGAGCGTGTCGAAGAAGCCGGGCTGGCGGATCGCGGCCAGGGTGGCCAGGCCGCAGGCGGTGGCCACCGGGTTGCCCGACAGGGTGCCGGCCTGGTAGACCGGCCCGAGCGGTGCCAGCAGCTCCATCACCGCGCGCCGGCCGCCGAAGGCCGCGAGCGGCATGCCGCCGCCGATCACCTTGCCGAACACGCTCATGTCGGGCGCGAAGCCGGGGATCGCCCGCGCGTACACGCTCTGCGCGCCGCCCAGCGCGACGCGAAAGCCCGTCATCACCTCGTCGAACACGAGCAGCGCGCCGTGGCGCGTGCACAGCTCGCGCAGGCGCCGCATGAACGGCACGCCGGCGCGCACGAAGTTCATGTTGCCGGCGATCGGCTCGATCATCACGCAGGCGATGTCGGCACCGTGCTCGTCGAATGCCGCCTCGATCTGCGCGACGTCGTTGTACGCCAGCACGATCGTGTGCTGCACCACCTCGGGCGGCACGCCGGCGCTGGTGGGGTGGCCGAAGGTCGCCAGGCCCGAGCCGGCCTTGACCAGCAGCGCGTCGGCGTGGCCGTGATAGCAGCCCTCGAACTTGACGACCTTCGAGCGCCCCGTGGCGCCGCGCGCCAGCCGGATGGCGCTCATCGCGGCCTCGGTGCCCGAGCTCACCAGGCGCACCTGCTCGACCGAGGGCACGAGCTCGACGATGGCCTCGGCCAGCTCGATCTCGCGCTCGGTCGGCGCGCCGAAGCTGAAGCCGTCGCGCGCGGCGCGCTGCACCGCCTCGAGCACCGCGGGGTGGCCGTGGCCGAGGATCATCGGGCCCCACGAGCCGATGTAGTCGATGTAGCGGCGGCCCTCGGCGTCCCACAGGTACGGGCCTTCGGCGCGGGCGATGAAGCGCGGCGTGCCGCCGACCGCGCGGAAGGCGCGCACCGGCGAGTTCACGCCGCCGGGGATGCTGCGCTGGGCGCGCTCGAACAGCGAGGCGTTGGAGGTCATGGGCGGCGGTGGGTTCGTGGGGGCTCTCGGCGATGCGTCGCCGCGCGCGGCGCGCGTCAGTGGATCCGGCGCGAGCCGGCCGGCGGCGCATCGGCGTCGGGCGCCTCGCCGCCTTCGTCGCTCCCGTCGGCCGGGCCGGCCTCGCCGTCCTCGGGCGGCGGAAGCGCCCAGAAGAAGCGGTCGGGCACGACGTTGCCCATGCCGGGCCGGAAGCCCGCGTCGAGCGACTGGTCGAGGAAGGTCAGCGCCTCGCCCACGGCGTCGTGCAGCTCGCTGCCGGCGGCCAGCAAGGCGGCCAGCGCGGCCCACAAGGTGTCGCCAGCGCCGACGAACGTCGTCTCGAACATCTCGAACTTCTCGCCGGTCAGCGCGCCCTGCGGCGACGCGAGCACGTTGTCGATGAACTGCTCGCCGCCCTTGGCCGTGAGCAGCACGCCGGTCACCAGCACGAAGCGCGTGCCGTGTTCGGCGGCCGCCACCGCCAGCTCGCGCGGCGACGCCGGGCGCTCGCTGTCCCACTCGGGCAGCAGGAAGTCGGTGAGCGTCTTGTGGCTGCCCACCAGCACCTCGGCCTGCGGCAGCACCAGCTCGCGGAACGCCTCGAGATAGGCCTGCAGGTCGTCGTCGTCGACCCACGACAGGTTCGGCAGGTAGGCCACGAGCGGCACGTCGGGGTAGTCCGACAGGATCTCGGCGACGGCGCTCACGCACTCGGCGCTGCCGAGGAAGCCGACCTTCCACGCCGCGAGGGTCACGTCCTCGAGCACGCCGCGCGCCTGTTCGACGATCGTGTCCGGATCGAGCGCTTCGTGTTCGAAGACTTCTGCCGTGTCGCGCATCACGATCGCGGTCACGACGGGCAGCGCGTGCGCGCCCATCGCCGCTATCGTCGACACGTCGCCGGCCAGCCCGCCGGCGCCGGTGGCGTCGCTGGCGTTGAAGGTCATCACGCACGCGGGCGCCGGCGGCTCGCCTGCCGCCTCGGTCGGCGCGTCCTGCGCCTTGGC
>CAZFET010000411.1:0-2823 GCA_964517545.1 uncultured Burkholderiaceae bacterium | reverse complement strand
CCAGCATCCCAGAGCAGGAACGGATGAACAACCTATCGGAACGTCACAGCTAGCGGCCTTGGGGGAGCTCCAAGTAGACGATCCTTGACCCATCGGCTGCGTGGCAGCGGCGTTGACAGCGGAAGGCCCGATCGTCACTGCTTGCCCCGAGACCGTCAGGCCCCCGGCTTCACCCCGGCCGCGATCACGCGCCCCGCCGGCACCGCCGAACCCGGCTTCTTCTGCGCGAGCGCGACGCCATGGCGCACCGCCACGATCTCCGCGACGATCGACACGGCGATCTCCGCCGGGGTGCGTCCGCCGAGGTCCAGCCCGATCGGGCCGTGCAGGCGGTCGATTTCGTCGGCGCTCAGGTCGAACAGCGCGAGCCGTTCGCGCCGCCGCGCCGTGTTGGCGCGCGAGCCGAGCGCGCCGACGTAGAACGCGGGCGACTTCAGCGCCTCCAGCAGCGCCAGGTCGTCGAGCTTGGGATCGTGCGTGAGCGCGACCACGGCGGTGTGCGCGTCGGGCTGCAGCGACTGCACCAGGTCGTCGGGCATGTCGCGGCTGAACGTGGCGCCGGGCACGTCCCAGCCGAGGCGGTACTCGTCGCGCGGGTCGCAGCAGACGACCTCGAAGTCCAGCAGCAGCGCGATCTGCGCCACCGCGCGCGAGAGCTGCCCGGCCCCGACGATCAGCAGCCGCCAGCGCGGACCGAACAACGCGCGCAGCCGCCGCCCGTCGAAGCGGAACTCGGCACCGCGCACGGCCGGCTCGAGCGACACGCGGCCGCTGTCGAGGTCCAGCGTGCGCGCGACGAGTTCGTGCCGCGCCGTGCGCGCGAGCACGTCGTCGATCCAGGCGGTGTCCGTCAAGGGCTCCTGCACGAGCCGCAGGGTGCCGCCGCACGGCAGGCCGAAGCGCGCCGCCTCTTCCTTGGTGACGCCGTAGGTGACGAGCGTCGGCGTGCCGACGCGCTCGCCGGTGCGCACGCGCTCGATCAGGTCGTCCTCCACGCAGCCGCCGGACACCGAGCCGACCACCTGCCCGTCGTCGCGCAGCGCGAGCAGCGCCCCGGGCGGTCGCGGCGCGCTGCCCCAGGTTTCGATCACGGTGACGAGCCACACGCGGTGGCCTTGCGCGCGCCACTCGCGCGCCTGCCGCAGGACCTGCAGGTCGAGACTGTCCATGTCGCCGCTCCTCGGCGGGCAGTATCGCCGCGACGCGCGTGCCGGGCCAGCCGCGCGTGCCGTGGTGCCCCGCGGCCGGCACCGATTGGCTCTTGGCGCAGCGCCGGGTCGGCTTCACGATGACGCCTCCGAACGTCCTCGCGGGAGCCTGCGATGATCGAACCGCTGCATGCCGTGACGGCCGGCGCCGCGCTGGGCGCCGACGGCCCGTGGATCCCCGAAGGTCCGGGCAAGTGGTCGCGCCCGTTGCGCTTCCTGAAGCACGATCGGGGCTGGGTCGAGCTGATGCGGCTCGAGCCGGGCACGAAGCTCGGTCTGCATCGGCACACGGGCGAGGTGCACGCGTACAACCTGGCCGGCACGCGGCGGCTGTGCAGCGGCGAGCTCGTGCGGCCCGGCGACTACGTGCACGAGCCCGCCGGCAACACCGACTGGTGGGAGGCCGTCGGCGACGAGCCCCTGATCGTGTTCGTCGTGGTGATGGGCCAGGTGGAGTACGTGACGCACGACGGCACGGTGAAGCGCCGCATCACCACCGCCGACCGCAGGGCCGACTACCTGCACCACTGCCGGACGCACGGCCACGAGCCGGCCGACCTGTCGGAGCGCTGAGACGCGGACGGCCCCGGGGTCCGGGGGTGCGCGCGCCGACCGCCCTCCGATTCGAGAACTGCTGCACGGGCCGCGCCGAGCGCCGGCGTGCGCGCCCCCACGCCTGCGTGTTGAGGCGGCGGTGCGGCCCGCGCACCATGGGCGCATGCAGTTCGAACACCTTGCCGCAGAGTGGATCGAGCGCTTCGCGCGCCGCCTCCAGGAGCTGATGCCCGACCTTCCGCAGGAACTGGCCGTGGCCGTCGCCGAAGCCGACTTCGACGACCAGCGCCACGACGAGCCCGAGCGCGCCGCCGCACGCTACGCGTGGCTCGAGGGCGACCCGGTGCCCAGCGGCTACTGATCGTTCCCGGCCGGCGGCCGCGCTGCGGGCCGGCCGCGCCTCACGTCACGCCAGCGGCAGCTCGATCCAGAACGCGCTGCCTTCGCCGGGCGTGCTGCGCACGCCGATGCGCCCGTTCATCAGCTCCATCAGCTGACGGCTCAGCGCGAGGCCGACGCCGGTGCCGGCGATCGGCCCGCCGTCGGCGCCGAGGCGCTCGAACGGGCGGAACAGGCGCTCGCACTGTTCGGCCGTCAGCCCGGGGCCGGTGTCGCGCACTTCCACGCGCAGCTGGCGGCCGAGGTTCGCGCACTCGACCTCGATGCGCCCGCCGGGCCGGTTGTACTTGACGGCATTGCTGAGCAGGTTGATCAGCACCTGCTTCACGCGCATCACGTCGGCCTGCGCCGGCGGGTGGCGCTCGACGCTGCACCGCTTGTCGACCACGATCGAGCGCTCGGCGGCGAGCGGCGCGATGAAGGCCACGCACTCGTCGAGCAGGTCCTGCAGGTCCATCGGCGCCAGGGTGAGCGGCATGCGGCCGGCCTCGATGCGCGACAGGTCGAGCAGCTGCTCGATCAGCGCGAGCAGGTGGCGGCCGCCGCGCTCGATCTCCTCGACGTAGCGGCGCTGCTCGCCGGCCAGCGGACGGCGCGGGTTCATCGACAGCAGCTGCGCGAAGCCGAGCACGGCGTTGAGCGGCGTGCGCAGCTCGTGGCT
>CAZFET010000410.1:718-2825 GCA_964517545.1 uncultured Burkholderiaceae bacterium | reverse complement strand
GGCCGGCACGGCGGCCGCCGTCGCGGCCCATCGCTTCGGGCTCGGCGAGCCACGGCTCGATGCGATCGGCACCGACCCGCAGGGCTGGCTGCTCGCGCAGATCGGCCCGGCCGACCCGCCGCGCGGCGGCCCGCTCGCCGGCGCGGCCGAGGGACTGCGCCGGCACGCGGAGTTCCTGCGCGCGCGACGCGACGCGCGCGAGGCCGCGGCCGACATGAAGCCCATCGAGCTGCGCTTCGTCCAGCACGTCCGGCACATCGTCGAGGCCGACCTGCACTCGCGCATCGCCACCGCGTCGGCCACGTCGCGGCCCTTCGCCGAGCGGCTGGTGCTGTTCTGGGCCAACCACTTCACCGTGTCGATGGCCAAGGCCGGCGCGCGCGGGCTGGTCGGCGCGTTCGAGCGCGAGGCGATCCGCCCGCACGTCGCGGGCTCGTTCGAGCAGCTGCTGCGGGCGGCCGTCACGCACGCGGCGATGCTGCGCTACCTCGACAACCACCTGTCCGCCGGGCCGGACTCGCGCTTCGTCGCGCGCCTCGCACGCCGCGCGCAGCGCGACGACGACGACGAGCGCGACGGCGCGCCGCGCGCCCCGCGCATCAGCGGCCTGAACGAGAACCTCGCGCGCGAGGTGCTGGAGCTGCACACGCTCGGCGTCGACGGCGGCTACACGCAGGCCGACGTGACCTCGTTCGCGCGCGTGCTCACCGGCTGGCGCGTGCCCGCGCTGCCGCGCGGCGACGAGGCCGCGATCTTCGATCCGGCGTGGCACCAGCCGGGCCCCAAGACCGTGCTCGGCAAGACCTACCGCGAAGGCCCCGAGTCGCTCGCGGAGCTGCTGCGCGACCTGGCGCGCCATCCGTCGACCGCGAGCTTCAGCGCGACCAAGCTGGCGCGCCACTTCGTCGCCGACGTGCCGCCCGCCTCGCTCGTGGAGCGGCTCGCGGCGACGTTCCGCCGCTCCGACGGCCACCTGCCCGACGTCTACCGCGAGTTGGTGCGGGCCCCGGAGGCCTGGAGCGCCGCGCCCGCCAAGCTCAAGACGCCGGAGGAGTTCGTCGTCTCGACCGGCCGCGTGCTGGGGCTCGGCGACAACGCCGCGTGGCTGAGGCCCGCCGCGCTCGGCATCGCCGGCATGGGGCAGCGGCTGCAGGCGGCGCCCTCGCCCGCCGGCTGGCCCGACCGCGCCGAGGAGTGGCTCGGCCCCGAGGCGGTGTGGAAGCGCGTGGAGTGGTCGACGCGCGTGGGCGAGCGGCTGGGCCGCGACGTCGACGCGCGCACCCTGGCGCGCACGAGCCTCGGCGCGCGGCTCGAACCCGGCACGGCCGTGCAGATCGAGCGTGCGGCCGACGGCGCGCAGGCGCTCGCGCTGCTGCTGATGTCACCCGAGTTCCAGCGCCGCTGAGCGCTTCGCCGCACGCGAACCAGGAGCCGAGCATGAACCACCAGACCACACACGACGCGCGCCGCGACCCGTGCGACACCTCGCGCGACACCTCGCCGGGCGACCCGCGCCACGTTCACCGGCACGAGCGCCGCTTCTTCATCCGCAGCGTGGGGGCCGCCGTCGCGCTGGCGCCGTGGGCGTCGCTCGGCTTCGCGGCCGCCGGGGCACCGGGCGGCCCGCGCCTGGTGGTCGTGATCCTGCGCGGCGGTCTCGACGGGCTGGCCGCGGTGCCCGCCGTCGGCGACCCGTCGTTCGCGCCGGCGCGCGGTCCGCGCGCGCAGTTCGGCGCCGACCCGCT
The DNA here is from genome assembly GCA_964517545.1 of uncultured Burkholderiaceae bacterium. Classification (GTDB taxonomy): domain Bacteria; phylum Pseudomonadota; class Gammaproteobacteria; order Burkholderiales; family Burkholderiaceae_C; genus CAZFET01. The sequence continues at coordinate 1,080 of CAZFET010000410.1, read as the reverse complement.
GCCGCTGGCCGCGCCCTTCGCGCTGCATCCGCACCTCGCGCAGCTGCACGCGATGTACGGACGCGGCGAGATGCTCGTGGTGCACGCGACCGGGCTGCCCTATCGCGAACGCTCGCACTTCGACGCGCAGCAGGTGCTCGAGTCCGGCGGCACGCGACCGTACGAGCTCGACACCGGCTGGCTGGGCCGCGCGCTCACCGAAGACGAGATGACGCGCGCCCTCGCCGGGCTGGGCGGCTCACTCTATAAGTTCGCCTTCGATCTGCGCATCCTCCAATCGCCCGCTTTCGGTGAGCTGAGCGAGCCTTTTGCCAAAAAGCAGGTAGGTTCATCGGCAATGCCTTTCAAGCGTAATCCCATCA
>CAZFET010000410.1:0-708 GCA_964517545.1 uncultured Burkholderiaceae bacterium | reverse complement strand
ACATCAACGATCTCGAAGATCAGCGCCGCGAGTACCGCGCCCACGCCCGCCCGGCGCGCGCCGGGCCCGGCCGCGGCGCGCGCCGCGGCGCGCGGCCTGCGCAGCGACGGCGCGATGGCCACGGCGATGGACGGCGGCACGGCCGGCGCGCGCGGCGCCGCGCAGCAGGTGAGCGCGCTCGCGCGCAAGGCCGGCGAGTTCCTGGCCCTGCCCGACGGCCCGATGGCCGCGGTGCTCGAGATCGGCGGCTGGGACAGCCACGCGAACCAGGCCGCACCGGCGGGCGGGTTGTCGAACCCGTTGCGCGCGCTCGACGGCGGCCTCGCCGCGCTGCGCGACGCGCTCGTGGCCGGCGGCGCGTGGCCGCGCACGGCGGTGGTCGTCGCCACCGAGTTCGGCCGCGAGGTCGCGGTCAACGGCACGCTGGGCACCGACCACGGCAGCGGCGGCGCGGCCTTCGTGCTCGGCGGCGCGGTGGCGGGCGGTCGCGTGCTGGCCGACTGGCCCGGGCTCGCACCGCGCGATCGCTTCGAGGGCCGCGACCTGCGCATCACCACCGACCTGCGCGCCGTGTTCAAGGGCGTGCTGGCCGACCATCTGCGCGTGCCGCGCGCGGCGCTCGAGCGCGACGTGTTCCCCGGCGCCGACGGGCTCAGGCCGCTCGCGCTGCTGCGCGGCTGATCGCCGCGCGCCTCGGCACGAAACGGT
>CAZFET010000409.1:2362-2827 GCA_964517545.1 uncultured Burkholderiaceae bacterium | reverse complement strand
GACTACGCCTCGCTCGCCGACGGCCTGGTGCTGTATCCGCACTTCCAGAAGGCGATCGTGCCGGGCTGGCTCGACAAGGCGCTGAAGCACCGTCACCGCGCGACCGAGCGACTGGCCAACGTGGTGGTGCTCGCGCCCGACCCGCAGTGGATCGCCGGCCAGACGAACGGCAAGTTGCCCGACCGCGACGACTTCAAGCGCTACGGCGACGACTTCGATGCCCGCGTGGCCGCGTGGACGCGCGCGCTGGCCGAGAGCCGGCGCCTGGCCGACGAGTTCGCCGAGCTCGTCGCGCGCGGCGGGCCGATCGAGGCACAGCCGCTGTAGCCGTCCGGCGTGGGCTGCCAGTGGTAGACGGAGAGGTATTGGGTGAGCAGGCCCTGGGCCGGGGCGTCGGTGAACAGCATGGGCAACTCCAGCACGACGGTGCGCGGCTGCTGCGCCAGCCAGCGCTAGACCGGCGGG
>CAZFET010000409.1:0-2352 GCA_964517545.1 uncultured Burkholderiaceae bacterium | reverse complement strand
CCGACCGCACGTTGCCCTCGCGCGGATACGAAGCGGGCTCTTGCCCCGGCCGGTCGTGTCGGCGCGGCCGCGGGGCGCGGCGGCGCGGTTGCATCCGCCGACGCATCCCCTGCGTAACCCGTGCACAGACACCGCCACGGTGTCCGACCCCGGGCCTCGCGGCCCGGCCCATGCAGACGCACCCAAGGATCGCATCGCCATGAAACCCTCGTGCACGCATCGCCGGCTGCCGCTGGCCGCCGCGCTCGTCGCCGCCCTCGCGACGATGGCCGGCCTGCCCGCCCAGGCCTCGAGTCACCGCGAAGCGCCGTTCATCACCACCACGCCGAAGGTGGACGGCACCGACTTCTACATGTTCAGCAGCTACGAGCCGGGCCGCGCCGACTACGTGACCCTGATCGCCAACTACCAGCCGCTGCAGGCGCCGTACGGCGGCCCGAACTACTTCAGCATGGATCCGAACGCGCTGTACGAGATCCACATCGACAACAACGGCGACGCGCGCGAGGACATCACCTTCCAGTTCCGCTTCAGGAACCGGCTGAAGGGCATCGAGCTGCCGATCGGCGGCAAGAACGTCGCGATCCCGCTGATCCAGGCCGGCGCGGTCGCCGACCCGAACGCCGCGACCTTGAACCTCAACGAGCAGTACACCGTCGACGTCGTGCGCGGCGACCGCCGCACCGGCCAGCGCGGCTCGGTCACCAACGCGGCCGGCGGCTCGGCCACCTTCGACAAGCCGGTCGACAACATCGGCACCAAGACCATCGCCGACTACGCCGCCTACGCGGCCAAGCACGTCTACAACGTCAACATCCCCGGCTGCGCGCAGCCCGGCCGGCTGTTCGTCGGCCAGCGCAAGGAGGCGTTCGCGGTCAACCTCGGCACGATCTTCGACCTCGTCAACGCGCCGCTCGCCGTCATCACCGATCCGGCGCTCATCAATGCGGCGCCGAACACGATCGACGACGCCAACGTGTCCACGCTCGCGATGGAGGTCCACAAGAGCTGCCTGACCGCCGGCAACGACCCGGTGATCGGCGGCTGGACCACCGCCAGCCTGCGCCAGGGACGTCTGCTCGACCCGACGCCGAAGAAGGGCCACCAGGCGAGCGAGAAGGCCGGCGGCGCCTGGACGCAGGTCTCGCGCCTGGGCATGCCGCTGGTCAACGAAGTGGTGATCGGGGTGCCCGACAAGGACCGCTTCAACGCGAGCAAGCCGAAGGACGACGGTCAGTTCGCCGACTACGTGACCCACCCGACCCTGCCCGCGCTGCTGGAGATCGCGCTGAACATCCCGAACACGGCGCCGAAGAACATTCCGCGCACGGACCTGGTGACGACCTTCCTCACCGGCATCCAGGGGCTCAACAAGCCGGCGAACGTGACGCCCTCGGAGATGCTGCGCCTGAACACGTCCATCGCGCCGACCCCCGCGGCCAACCAGCATCGGCTCGGCGTGGCCGGCGGCGACCTCGCGGGCTTCCCGAACGGTCGCAGACCGAAGGACGACGTGGTCGACATCTCGCTGGTGGCGGTGATGGGCGGGCTGTGCATGCTCAACGGCGACACCAACGCGCTGGGCCTCGGCGCCGACTGCAAGCCGGCCAACGTGCCGCTGGGCAACACGTCGCTGAAGCTGCACGACGCGGTCGACCAGGCCGTGGTGCCGCTGCTGCCCGCGTTCCCGTATCTCTTCACGCCGACCCCGGGCGCGCAGTGACGAGGAGACCGTGATGAACAAGCACCTCCTCATCGCAGCGGCGGCTGCGGTCGTGCTCGCCGCGTGCGGCGGCGGCAGCGACCCGCCGCCGCCCGGACCGGCCGAGGCCATCCCCGAGACGGCCAGCCAGTCGAGCCAGGGACTGGTGGCGTACCTCGAGGCGCTGAGCACCGTGCCGGCCGACGACCGCGAGCCGCTCGCGCTCGACCGCTTCACGCCGCCGGCGCCCGAGGACACCGAGCCCGAACCGCTGAAGTGAACCGCACGACGGCCGGCCCGCGAGGGTCGGCCGTGCTTGCGTCCTCGAGTCTTTGCGCTTGCCGGATGGAACGACGATGAAGCCTGCACGACGGTCGCGCTGGATCCTGGCGGTGGCGATCGCGTGCGGCGGCGCGCCGCTCGCGTCGGCCGCGCCGATCGTGCCGGCGCACGACGACGAGGTCGTCGAGGTGCTGCCGGGCGGCATCGCGCGCGGCAGCGGCCGCGACGACGACGGAGCGCGCCGGCGCGACCGCGAGTGGCGTCGCGCGCTGGCGGCAAATCCGCGCGACGCGACGCTCGCGGTGCAGGCCGCGCGCGCGTGGCTCAAACGCCCGCGCGCCAAGGCCGAACAGCGGCCGGCCGGGCGC
>CAZFET010000408.1:0-2833 GCA_964517545.1 uncultured Burkholderiaceae bacterium | reverse complement strand
GGCGGCCGTGATCGGATGCATCACCGCCGGCGGCAAGGTGCTCGCCTGCGGCAACGGCGGCTCGGCGGCCGACGCGCAGCACTTCGCGGCGGAGTTCGTCGGCCGCTTCGAGCGCGAGCGCCCCGGCCTCGCGGCCATCGCGCTGTCGACCGACACGTCGATCCTCACCGCGATCGGCAACGACTACGACTACACGCAGGTGTTCGCCAAGCAGGTGCAGGCGCTCGGCCAGCCGGGCGACGTGCTGCTGGCCATCAGCACCAGCGGCAACTCGGCCAACGTGCTCGCCGCCGCCGAGGCGGCGCGCGCGAAGGAGATGACGATCGTCGCGCTCACCGGGCGCGGCGGCGGCAAGCTGGGCGCGCTGCTGACCGACACCGACGTGCACATCTGCGTGCCGCATGAACGCACCGCGCGCATCCAGGAAGTGCACATCCTCGCGCTGCACTGCATCTGCGATGCGGTGGACGCGCAACTCCTCGGAGAACAGGACCCGACATGACCCGAACGACGCTCTCGCGCCTGCCGTGGCGCTCGCTGGCGGCCGCCCTCGCGGCCGCCTCCGCTCTGACCGCCTGCGCGCCGCTGATCGTCGGCGGGGCCGCCGTGGGCGGTGCGCTGATGGTCATCGACCGCCGCACCTCGGGCGCGCAGCTCGAGGACCAGGCCATCGAGCTCAAGGGCATGAACCGCGCGCGCGAGGTGCTCGGCGGCCGCGGCCACGTCAACGTGACCAGCTACAACCGCCTCGTGCTGCTGACCGGCGAGGTCGACAACGAAGCCGACAAGGCCAACGTCGAGCAGACGATCTCGAAGATCGAGAACGTGCGCTCGATCGTCAACGAGCTGTCGGTCATGGGCGCGAGTTCGCTCACGAGCCGCTCCAACGACGCCATCCTCACCGGCAAGGTGAAGGCCACCTTCGTCGACTCCGGCGACCTCGACGCCACCGCGGTGAAGGTGGTCACCGAGCGCGGCACCGTCTACCTGATGGGCCGCGTGACCGAGCGCGAGGCCAACCGCGCGGCCGAGCTCGCGCGCCGTGTCAGCGGCGTGGCGAAGGTGGTGCGGGTGTTCGAGCCGATCAGCGAGTCCGAGCTGGCCGAGCTGCGCTCGCGCACCGCCCCGCAGAAGCAGTAGCGCCGCCGCCTTCGGCGCCGACGCGGCGTCGTGCGCGTCGCACGGGCGCGCGTCAGCGCAGGCGGCGGATCAGGCTCGAGGTGTCCCAGCGGCCGCCGCCGGCGGCCTGCACGTCGGCGTAGAACTGGTCGACGAGCGCTGTCACCGGCATGCGCGCGCCGTTGCGCTTGCCCTCGTCGAGGCACAGGCCGAGGTCCTTGCGCATCCAGTCGACCGCGAAGCCGAAGTCGAACCTGTCGTCGATCATCGTCGGCCCGCGGTTGTCCATCTGCCAGCTCTGCGCGGCGCCCTTGCCGATGACCTCGAGCACGAGCTTCATGTCGAGGCCTGCCCGCTGCCCGAACGCGATCGCCTCCGACAAGCCCTGCACCAGGCCCGCGATCGCGATCTGGTTGACCATCTTCGCGAGCTGTCCCGACCCGCTGGCCCCGAGCAAGGTGACCGCGCGCGCATAGGCCATCGCCACCGGCTTCATCGCGTCGAACGGTGCCGCGTCGCCGCCGCACATGACGGTGAGCAGCCCATTGACGGCGCCGGCCTGGCCGCCGGACACCGGCGCATCGACGAAGTGCAGCCCGCGCCCGCGCGCCGCCGCGGCCAGCTCGCGCGCGACGGCGGCCGACGCCGTGGTGTGGTCGACGAACACCGCGCCTGGCTTCATGCCGGCGAACGCGCCGTCGTCGCCGAGGGCCACCGCGCGCACGTCGTCGTCGTTGCCGACGCAGGCGAACACGAAGTCGCATCCCGCCGCAGCCTGGCGCGGCGTGGCCGCGGCGCGCCCGCCGAACTCGGCGACCCACGCGGCGGCCTTCGCCGCCGTGCGGTTGTAGACCGTGACGCGATGACCGGCCCGCGCCAGATGCCCCGCCATCGGCAGCCCCATCACGCCCAGCCCCAGAAACGCCACGTCGCGCGCCGCACCCGGCGCATAAGTCTTCGGATTGATCGTGCTCATGCGCGAAAGTATGCCGCGCGTGCGGCGAGCCCGAGGACGCGCACGCGCTCGAACACGCCGAGCGCGGATCAACCGCAAGCGCGACAACTCCGTGGACAGGCCGCCCCCGGCGGCCAAGGGGAGCAGCGCGGTCAGCCGCCCGGCGCGCGATCCGGCTCAGCCATACGCGCGCGACAGCCCCTCCGGGGACAGGCCGCCGACGGCGGCCAGGGGGAGCAGCGCAGTCAGCGCCCGGCCCGCGATCCGGGTCTCCCGGTCGCGGGCCGCAACCCCCTCGGGGGGTGGCCGCAAGGCGGCCGGGGGCTCACACGATCGTCAGGTGCCCCGTCCCCGCCGACAGGTCGGCCGAGCGGCCGCGATGGCTGTTGAGCTTGATCTGCAGGCGCAGGTCGTTCACCGAGTCGGCGTTGCGCAGCGCGTCCTCGTAGGTGATCAGGTTGTTCTCGTACAGGTCGAACAGGCTCTGGTCGAAGGTCTGCATGCCGAGCTCGCGCGAGCGCTTCATCAGCTCCTTGATCTCGCCCACCTCGCCCTTGAAGATCAGGTCCGACACGAGCGGCGTGTTGAGCAAGATCTCCACCGCGGCGATGCGGCCCTTGCCCTCCTGGCGCGGCAGAAGGCGCTGCGAGACCATGCCCTTCAGGTTGAGCGACAGGTCCATCAGCAGCTGCGCGCGCCGCTCCTCGGGGAAGAAGTTGATGATGCGGTCGAGCGCCTGGTTGGCGCTGTTCGCGTGCA
>CAZFET010000407.1:0-2840 GCA_964517545.1 uncultured Burkholderiaceae bacterium | reverse complement strand
GTACATGGCCTCGGCCGCGCCGCCGGTGCGCTTCCCCAACGTGTACGGCATCGACATGCCGACGAAGGAAGAGCTCATCGCGCACGGCCGCAGCATCGAGGAAATCCGCGAGTTCATCGGCGCCGACGCGTTGATCTACCAGGACGTCGATGCCATGAAGCGTGTGGTGAAGGCCCTCAATCCGAAGCTCGACGGCTTCGAGGCCTCGTGCTTCGACGGCCACTACATCACCGGCGACGTGAGCGCGGCGGACTTCACGGCCATGGAGGCGCAGCGCCGCCTGCAGTTCGACGACGATGGCGACGGCCGCTCGCGGCTGGCGCTGCAAGGCGCGGCGGAGACCTCGTGAGCGACGAGCGCGGCATTCCACGCGTGCGCCTGCCGGCCGGTGCACGGCTCGACACGCTCGCGGTGCGCGAGGGCCTGCCGGCCAGCCCGTGGGGCGAGAACTCCGAGGCGCTGTTCCTCACCAGCAGCTTCGTGCATCCCGACGCGGCCACGGCGGCCGCGCGTTTCGCCAACGAGGAAGAGGCGTTCGTCTACAGCCGCTTCTCCAACCCGACCGTGACGATGATGGAGCGGCGGCTCGCGGCGATGGAGGGCACCACCGGCTGCATCGGCACGTCCAGCGGCATGTCGGCGATCCTGATCATCGTGCTCGCGCTGCTCCGGGGCGGCGACCACGTGGTCTGCTCGCACAGTGTGTTCGGCTCGACCATCCGCCTGCTGCAGGACTTCGCGCGCTTCGGCATCGAGACGAGCTTCGTGTCGCAGACCGACGTCACGCAGTGGCGTGCCGCGATGCGGCCGAACACGAAGCTGCTGTTCGCCGAGACGCCGAGCAACCCGCTCACCGAGGTGTGCGACATCGCCGCGCTGGCCGACGTCGCGCACGCGGGCGGCGCGCTGCTGGTCGTCGACAACTGCTTCTGCTCGCCCGCGCTGCAGCAGCCGGTGAAGCTGGGCGCCGATCTGGTCATGCACTCGGGCACGAAGTACCTCGACGGCCAGGGTCGCGTGATCGCCGGCGCCGTCTGCGGACCGCAGGAGCTGATCGACTCGAAGTTCGTGCCGGTGATGCGAAGCGCGGGCATGAGCCTGTCGCCGTTCAATGCGTGGGTCGTGCTCAAGGGGCTGGAGACCTTGTCGATCCGCATGCGCGAGCAGTCGGCGCGCGCGCTCGAGCTCGCGCGCTGGCTCGAAGGGCATCCGGCCGTCGCGCGCGTCTACCACCCGTCGTTGCCGTCGCACCCGCAGCACGAGCTGGCCATGCGCCAGCAGAACGGGCAGGGCGGTGCGGTGGTGTCGTTCGTCGTGCGCGGTGGCGATGCGCAGGCCGCGCGTCGCAACGCCTTCGCGGTGATCGACGCCACGCAGATCTGCTCCATCACCGCCAACCTCGGCGACACGAAGACCACCATCACGCATCCGGCCAGCACGTCGCACGGCCGGCTCACCGAAGAGCAGCGCCTGGCCGCCGGCATCACGCAGGGCATGATCCGCGTCGCGGTCGGGCTCGAAGACGTCGAAGACCTGAAGGCCGACCTCGCACGCGGCCTCGACACCGTCCGCGCATGAGCGTCCGTACCCGTTTCGCCCCCAGCCCCACCGGCTTCATCCACCTCGGCAACATCCGCTCGGCGCTGTACCCGTGGGCGTTCGCGCGTGCCAAGGGCGGCACCTTCATCCTGCGCATCGAGGACACCGACCTCGAGCGCTCGTCGCAGGAGGCGGTCGACGTCATCCTCGAGAGCATGCGCTGGCTCGGCCTAGAGCCCGACGAGGGGCCGTACTACCAGATGCAGCGCATGGACCGCTATCGCGAGGTGCTCGCGCAGATGCTCGAGCGCGGCCTTGCGTATCGCTGCTACATGACGCCCGCGGAGCTCGATGCACTGCGCGAGCGCCAGCTCGCCGCGAAGCAGAAGCCGCGCTACGACGGCACCTGGCGTCCCGAGCCGGGCAAGTCCCTGCCGCCGGTGCCCGACGGCGTGCAGCCGGTGATCCGCTTCCGCACGCCGATCGGCGGCAGCGTGTCGTGGGACGACAAGGTGAAGGGCCGCGTGACCTTCAGCAACGACGAGCTCGACGACCTGGTGATCGCGCGCCCCGACGGCACGCCGACCTACAACTTCTGCGTCGTGGTCGACGACATCGACATGCGCATCACGCACGTGATCCGCGGCGACGACCACGTGAACAACACGCCGCGGCAGATCCACGTCTTCCGCGCGCTCGGCCACGAGCCGCCGGTCTACGCGCACCTGCCGACCGTGCTCAACGAGCACGGCGACAAGATGAGCAAGCGCAGCGGCGCCAAGCCGGTGACGCAGTACCGCGAGGAGGGCTACCTCGCCGACGCGGTGATCAACTACCTTGCGCGTCTCGGCTGGAGCCACGGCGACGACGAGGTCTTCACGCGCGAGCAGTTCGTCGCGTGGTTCGACCTCGATCACCTCGGCAAGAGCGCCGGCCAGTTCGACGAGGCCAAGCTGCGCTGGGTCAATGCGCAGCATCTGAAGGCGAAGGCCGACGCGGAGCTCGCGCCGCTGGTGCGCGATCAGCTCGGTCGGCTGGGACTGCACGCCGGCGACGACGCCACGCTCGCGCGCATGGTCGGTCTGTTCAAGGACCGCTGCTCGACGACGGTCGAGATCGCGCAATGGCTCGCGATGTACTTCACCGACGTCGCGCCGCAGGCCGACGAGCTGCGCGCGCACGTGACCGACACCGTGCGGCCCGCGCTCGCGACGTTGCGTGCGCGGCTCGCGCCGCTCTCGGCGTGGGACGAGCCGTCGATCGCGCAGGCCTTCGAGGACCCGCTCGCCGAGCACGCGTCG
>CAZFET010000406.1:0-2843 GCA_964517545.1 uncultured Burkholderiaceae bacterium | reverse complement strand
ACGGAACCCGACGGAGCCGGTGAGGTGCTGCAGCGGGACGCGCTCGGCCCGGCGAGCGGCCACACGCGCAACCCCGCTCCGTGCGCGGCGGCCACAAGCGCGGCTCCGGGGTCGGCGACGCCGGGCAGGCCGGCCTCCGACAGCAGGCCGACGTCGTGCCCGGCAAGCAGCGGTGCGAGCAGCGGTTCGAACTCGGCCGCGCGGGCCGCGCGGCCGGGGCCCTTGGGTGGACGCGGCAGTTCGACGATCGAGATCGATGGCAGCGGCAGCGCGAGCGGCGCGACCGCGTCGACACGCTTGAGGAACGCGCGCGCGCTCTTCGCGTTCTCGACCACCCAGTGCGCGAGCGACGCGGCGCGGCGGATGACGTCGTGCGGCAAGCTGCGGTCGAGGGCGCCGGCGGGGCGCGGGCCGGCCAGTGCGTCGAGCGTGTTCGGTACGAGCAGCAAGGTGCCGGGTGCCGCGGTCATGGCCAACTGTACTGGGCCCACAGCGCGCCGCGATGCTCGACGCTCGCGCCCGCACGCCAGCGCTGCGCGGCAAGCCCGTACTGCGCGCGGCGATCGAGCGCCACCGTGAACGCCAGGTCGACGCCGCGCAGCAGCACGCCGGGCGTGAAGCGCTGCGACGCGTCGAGCGCACGACCGCGATGCAGCGCGACGATGGCTGCCGCCGGGCCCCGATCGGCGATCAGGCCGAACGTCGCCAGCCGCGCGTCCCCGCCGAGCGCGTGCGCGAGCATGCGGCCGCGGTGCGTGTAGCCCTGCGCGAAGAGCGGATGGCGGTAGGCCGCGCCCGGCGCGACGCGGCTGCTGATCGCGCCGGCCGTGGTGTCGGCCCACTCGAACATCGCGCGCCACGACGCACCGCCGCTCACGGCGCCGCCGACGTCGGCGCCGGCGAGCAGCATCTTCAGGCTCGGAAACAGGTGCGCCTCGTCTTCGCCGACGATCTGGGCGTACAGGCCGTAGCTCAACGCGCCCGCGCGGCCGTCGTGGCGCAGGTCCACGCCGGCGAGCTGGTTGCCGGGCTCGTTGGCGGACGTGATGCCGGCGTCGCCCACGTTGTCGCGGCCGATCAGCGCGTCGAGCAGGGATCGCGCGCTGCGGTCGCGTCCGCGCCCGCCCCACTGCAAGGTGCGCGCGAAGCCGAGGGTCCACGCGGCGTCGGGCCGCCACTCGAAACGCATGCCGACGAGCTGCGGGTTCTGCGGCCGGGTGTGGCCCTGCAGTCGTGCGATGAAGACGTCGGCGCTCCATCGCTGCACGCCGTCGGCGTCGGCGGGCGCGCCGCCGCGCCAGCCGATCGCGGGCAGCGGTGCGGCCGCCGCGTCGAGGATCAGGCTGCCGAACCAGCCGGGGCCCCAGTGCCGCGGCTCGACCGACGCGTACGAGAGGCCCGGCCCGATGCCGACGTCGACGGCACTGCCGTCGAGCTCGACGTCGGACTCGGGACCTTCGCTCAGGGCGCCGATGCGCACCTCGATGCCCAGCGGCGTGGCATGGCGCGGCAGCACGCGCTGGCGGAACTGCAGCGCGGCCGTGCCGTCGCCGACCGGGTCGCCGAGCAGCGCCGGCAGACCCGACGGGCGCGTGCCGACCTGCAGGCCGATGCCGAAGGGCGTGGCGGCGGGTACCGCGTGATCGTCGGCGAGCAGCGCGCGGTGGCGCGCGAGCATCTGGGCGGGCGACAAGCCGGCCGTCGCCGCATACGGCAACAGCATGGCCGCGAGACACGCGACCCACTTCACGGCTGCGCGAGGAACACCTGACCGACGCATGAGCGAGCGTGCACTGTCTCGGCTCCCGGCTTTGCGCCGTGTCTTGCCTCGCAGCGCGTGACGACAACGATGCGCCGATGCTACGTCCGTCGCGCGGCCGTCGCGCGCCGCGGCTGTGTCCGTTGGTGAACGACGGGCGGTGCGCCGTCAGCCGCGCGGCGCGAGCAGCGGGTCGAGGCCGGCCGCGCGCAGCAGCGCAGCGGTGCGGATCAGCGGCAGGCCGACGAGCGCGGTCGGGTCGTCGGACTCGATGGCCTCGAGCAAGGCGATGCCGAGCGATTCGCTCTTCGCGCTGCCGGCGCAGTCGTAGGGCTGCTCGGCGCGCAGATAGGCCTCGATCTCGGCATCGCCGAGCCGGCGGAATCGCACCGTCACCGGCGCGAGCGCCTCGCGCTCGAAACCATCTCGCCGGCGCACCACGGCCAGCGCCGTCTGGAACACCACCGTGCGGCCGCTCATGCGGCGCAGCTGATCGACGGCGCGCTCGTGGTCGCCGGGCTTGCCGATCGCCTCGCCGTCCAGGTCGGCGACCTGATCGGAGCCGACGACGACGGCGTCGGGGTGGCGGGCGGCGACGGCGTGCGCCTTGGCCCGCGCAAGGCGTCGCGCGAGTGCGGCCGGCGCTTCGCCGGCTTGCGGCGTCTCGTCGACGCCCGGCGCCTCGACGTCGAACGGCAGCCGCAGGCGGGCGAGCAGCTCGCGCCGGTATCGCGAGGTGGAGGCGAGCACGAGACGGTTCACGCACGAATTGTCCCACCGGGGTGCGCCGTACACTGAACAGATGAAGTCGCGTGTGTTCGATCCGCTGCGTCTGGATGTCGAGGCGTTCGCGCGCGAGGCCGTCGTCCTCGACGGCCGCTGGCCCGTCGCCGAACTGCCGCGGCTGCTCGCTTCACTGGCCGCGATACCGCCCGGCGCCGAGGTCGTCTGGCAGGCCGCCGGCCGGCGTCGCACCCGGGCCGGCGCCGAACCCGAGACCTGGCTCGAGCTGCGCGCGCAGGCCCGGCTCACTCTCCAGTGCCAGCGTTGCCTCGCACCGCTGCAGGCTGACGTGCAGTTCGAC
>CAZFET010000405.1:719-2855 GCA_964517545.1 uncultured Burkholderiaceae bacterium | reverse complement strand
CGAAACTTCAATTCCCGTAGCTTTCGGCATCTGGATATCGAGGACGGCTACGTCTGGCGCCATCCTTTCGATCATTTCTATAGCCTGCTCGCCATCGGAGACTTCGCCGATCACCTGAATGTCACCGGCTCGCTCCAAAAACTGACGTATGCCAGCACGTACAACTGCATGATCGTCTGCCAGTAATACTCGAATCGTCGATTCCTTTTCTTCATTATCTTTCATGGTCTTTCACTTTCATTTCCCGGTCATCCACTACATTCGGATTTCCAGGTAAATTGAACTGCGAAGTGTAAACTCTTGCGAGATGTTCTCTTCCCTCTTGCAACAATTTTTGTTGTTGCCTTTTGTATTTTACAACCTCAGCCGAATCCATTACGGCGGTATGGATATAGGGGAAACCGAACCAAACGATGCCCAATCCAAAGAATATACCGGTGATCAGGCGCGCCCAGGCATTGAAGGAGCCCCAGGCATCTCCCGCGTAGAACGAAGGCGCGAAGGAATGATTGGTCAATGCTGCCAACCAGGCATTGCTATCCCGAAACCCTTGCCCTAACCCGGCCAGGTCACTGAAGAAATGCGTCGTGCCATCGATCGCCATGGGCAAAAGAAACATGACCAGCCCCCACCAGGGCAATCGGCGGATCTTCTTCCGGAACAACCCCCACAACATTCCGAAAATCCAAAGACTGGTGAACATCGACACCATCCGGTCGGACCAGGCCACCTTCCAGCCCATCTGCGGATTTCCCACAAATTGCCGGAGCACGGCGATGTCGTTGGTGTTTTTCCAGGCCGATTGGATTTCTCCGATGGAATAAGAAATTTTGGGGCCAAACAGGAAATACGAGCGTTCCGGCAGTTGGTGACAGAGGTAAGAATAGATCCAGTAAATACCCTTCCCCGGAACAGTCAAACCGGTCTGCATCAAGGCCGGTGCAAGAAAAGGGCTTAAAACGTAAAAGCCGATCAATATGCTGACAAGCAGAACCCAGTGCCGGCTGAACCAGAGAATGAATTGGTCTGATTTATTAAGAGGGTAAGTTGATAATTGGACCGAAGGGTTCATCAGAAATTCTCCATTCTATGGCGCGTCCGGTATACGGACGCGCCATAGAACCTAAAACAGCATCCGGATCATGGGATCTTCAAATCAAAATCCTTTTTCACATCCAGTCCTTCTTTTCGTACGTACACAGTAATTTTCCATGTTCCCGACATGCTGAAATCTGCAGTAATGGCATACTTGCCACCTTCTTGTTCTGTCGCTGGGCCGCTCATCGTCATGCCAGTCATGTCGGTGTGATCGGCGCTAACGTCCACGGTCGCCCCGGTCAGAGGCTGCCCATCCTGGTCTTCCAGCTTCAGGATGATTTCATTTTTCCCGGTGACCGGTGGGGCGGGGGTAGTTTCGAGGGTAAATTTCACCGGTTCGGTTGATTTATCTTGCGTTTGGGCAACACTCGAACATCCTGCCAGGAGGGCTGCCACAATGATGAGCATTCCAATCCAAATAAAGCGCGGTTTCATGTTTTCTCCACTTAATCGGTAACGTTAATCATCAGCATCAAACCACCGGGTTCGACGTTGTCGTTGGTGGTATGGTGCAAAATGTGACAATGCAGCATCCATTGGCCGGTTTCAGTAGCGACAAACTCTATGTCGTACCGCTCGCCTGGTGACACCAGCACAGTATCTTTGGTCAATTGGGCTGCTTCGGGGACCGGGTGACCATCCGTTGCCACGATTTTGAATGGAACCCCATGCAAGTGGATGGGGTGAACGAACTGTCCAATCCCTGTCAACCGCAGACGAACGAGCTGCCCCTTTTTGACGTTGATCGTTTCCGTCTCTGGAAATGCTTTTCCGTTGAAGGTAAAGTAGTTCGGCTCCATCCCTGCCATGGGCATGGCAGCGTAGGTTTTCCCGTTTTTTACCAACCACTCTGAGATCATCAGGTCTACATCCACATCTGGTTTGGGTGAAATCGGTTCTTTCGGATCAATGATGAATGGCGCATATAACCCAGCAGAGACCTGAACATCCCCTTCATAATGGGAGTGATACATATAGGTACCGGCAGGTTTGGCGACAAACTCATAGGTAAAGGTCTCACCAGGTTGTATTGGTTTC
>CAZFET010000405.1:0-709 GCA_964517545.1 uncultured Burkholderiaceae bacterium | reverse complement strand
CAGTGGGGACAGCAATGCCAGGCCAGGGGATCGTAGTTGGCTCAGAGAGTTCGTTTTTCAGGATGATGCGAACTTTTTCGCCTTCGGTCACCCGAATCATTGGTCCAGGCACAGTCCCGTTGTAAGTCCAGGCGGTGACTGAAACATCCTTGGTGATCGGCCAGATAATTGGTTTGGCGGTCAAATCGAAAACCTTGACGTCACCATCCATTCGATAAGTCAGCGGTTGTCCGCCAGTCGCTTCTGTCGCCTCTTGGACATTCTCGCCGCTGATAGGTTCCATCATATGCGAACTCCCTGGCGATGCCATCATCGCACCTGGGGTTGCAGTAGCATTCATCATGTTCCCCGTTCCCATTGCGGACCTTGAACTGGGGGCGCAAGCGGCTAACAAGAAAACTCCTACGATGGCAGTTGGCAAAAACCTGAGTAGTCTTTTCAAATGTTTCCTCCTTGGGATCAATTTTTTTCGCTTGTTTCCCAAGGGTATACGAATTGACATAGGAAATGAAGCGCCGAATGGCCTGTGGCGAGTGAGCAATTATGCCTAATGTCATCTGATTTGTAGTCTAATGTCATGTTGGGTCTCAATGTCAGTCGATTCAACGTTACTGCTTTCAGCGTTTGCATCAGCTGTCTCTGCAATTGGGGACAACAGGGTGGTAAATTTTGCGCGAAAGCTGCGTTCGGGTTCGTTCTCCAGGAAAAT
>CAZFET010000404.1:0-2858 GCA_964517545.1 uncultured Burkholderiaceae bacterium | reverse complement strand
ATGTGCGTCACCCGCAATATGTCGGCTTCATACTGGTGATGCTTGGATTCCTCGTGCAGTGGCCGACGCTGCTAACGCTCGCGATGTTTCCGGTTCTAACGGTCATGTACGTCAAGCTCGCCAAACGTGAGGAACGGGAGGCGATTGCCGAGTTCGGCGACGCGTACACCGCATATGCCGCGAATGTGCCGGCCTTCATTCCACGGCTACGGCGCTTCTTCGGCGCAACGCAAACCAGGGCTATCGGCTACAGAACCACAGACAAACCGGAGTAGGGCCATGAATGAACATTCTCTTTCTCTTCGGCCACTGCAACTTGGTCTCAGCTTGGGTTCATTTCTCGTCGTCGCGTATCTCGCTTGCCTTGCGCTGGCGATTGTTGTTCCCGATCGCGGCCTGCATCAGGTTTGGCTACAATTTTACCCTGGCTTTGCTTGGACGCCGCTGGGGATATTGATCGGCTTGGTCGAAGCCTTCGTTTACGGCCTTGTCGCAGGATTGGTATTCGCACCGATCGCAAACTTGTTTGGGGTCATTCGCGGCGGCTAGCCGACGGTAACCGTATCGCCTTCCGCCAGGCCTGCGCCTAACCCGATGGCATGACGGTGCCGTGTCTGGCGATCTACGACCTCAAAGGCGGCAAGATCGCGCGCCAGACCGTCGTGTAGACGTGGAATGAGTGAAGCTTCGTCGGCCGGTCTTCGCCACAAGACGAAGGTGCGCCCGATGGGGCGCATTGCGTTATCGGGGTTGCCCAATTGGTAAGTTTATCGTTAACGCCGTCTTAACGGCTTTTGTTCCATACAAATGCCGCTCCGGCCCGACCTTCGCGGAATTTCCTCAAAGCTTCGCATCATGACTTTTGGGTGGAAGACTCTCGGCCTGCAAGCACGCTTCATGTTGCTTGCCGGCGCCGGCGTCCTGACGCTTGCCGCCGCCACGCTGGCCCTCATCTACTGGTTCGAGTTTGCCAGTCTCGAAGAAAAATTGCGTGCGTTTTCGGAGAACGAGCTCAAGTCGCTGAACTCCTTGGTCGACAGTGCGATGGAGCGGCGGCTTGAGGATCCGGAAAACGTTGCCATCAAAGTCTTCAACGGGTGGTTCGAGAGCCGCAACAAAGAGTATTCGGGAAAGCTTTGGAGTGCCTGGGGGCCGAAAATCGCGGCCTACATGGCGAAAACGGCTCCGGAGCTTGCCGCTAAAGCTCCGTTGGATCACATCGATGAGGAGGCGCTGCGCACCGGTGAGCCGATTGGGCGTTTTGTCGGCGGCACCTACCGCTACAGCCTGCCGATCGTCCTCGGGAAAACCCCCGGTACACAGAAAGAGGTCTGTAACGCATGTCACGTCAACGCCATCGGCGAAACGGATGGCGATGTGATTGCCGTGTTTTCGAGTAGCATATCGACCGCCAAGGACATTGCCGCCTTGTGGCAGCTTCTCTTGCTGATGACGGCGGGTACGGTCGTTGCGGTCCTGCTTGTGATACTGGGAATCCGGCTGATCTTCGGATCGGTTATCACGCGGCCGCTGACCGGCATGACGGACGCGATGCGACGCCTGGCCGATGGCGACAAGACGATCAAGGTTCCCACACAGGATCGAGCCGACGAGATCGGCAAGATGGCCGGGGCCGTTCGGGTGTTCAAGGACAACATGATAGAGGCCGATCGCCTGCGTGCCGAGCAGAAAGCGGTCGAGACGCGCACTGCCGAACAGCGCAAGGCCGACATGCACAAGCTCGCCGACGAATTCGACGCGGCGGTCGGCGGCATCGTGAACGTCGTGTCGTCCGCCTCAAGCGAACTCGGGTCTACCGCCTCCATTTTGGCGGCGACCGCCGATGCCAATCAGCAGCTGTCGTCGACTGTCGCGACGGTTTCCGAAGTAGCCTCCACACGCGTCCAATCCGTAGCTTCGGCATCCGATGAGCTGGCCGCATCGGTTCACGAAATCGCCAGGCGAGTGCAGGAATCGAGCGATATCGCCAATGAGGCCGTGGAGCAGGCGCGCACGACCGACACGCGCATCGCCAAACTGTCGCAGGCCGCACAACGGATCGGCGACGTGGTCTAGCTCATCGCGGCGGCGGCCGAACAGACCAACCTGCTCGCCCTCAACGCAACGATCGAGGCGGCGCGAGCAGGCGAGGCCGGCAGAGGTTTTACGGTCGTCGCTCAGGAGGTTAAGGCGCTCGCCATCCAGACCGCCAAGGCGACCGGCGACATCGCGACGCAGATTTCCAGCATGCAAGCCGCGACAGAGGACTCTGTTGGCGCCATCAAGGAGATTACGGCGACGATCGGTCGCATTTCCGAAATCGCCACCGCGATTGCCGCCGCCGTCGAGCAGCAAGGTGCGGCAACGCGAGCGATCTCGCAAAGCGTACAGGAGATCGCGGGCGACACGGCAACGGTCGCGGTCAACATCACCGAGGTCAGTCGCGGCGCGAGCAAGACGAACTCGGCGTCGGTGCAAGTGCTTAACTCCGCCCAGGTGCTGTCGAAGGAAAGCGCGCATCTGCAGGCCGAAGCTGCGAAGTTCCTTTCAACCGTGCGCGCTGCCTGAACGGCGCGGCGCGGTAACAGTCGGGCGGCGGTTCAGCCGTCCTTCCGATTCTGACCGGCTGAACGCCCCAGTCCTAGCGCGGCCGCGCGTAACTCCCGGCGCCGTCCCGCCGTAAAATCAGCTCCCGACTTATTATCCCCACCATGCGCCCGGCGCATGCCCTCGTCGGATTTGTCTCACATAAAACGCGTGGGTCGGATCTTCTTTCGTCAACGCTTAGAACTCCTTCCAATCCGGATCGCGCTTGACGGCGGTGGCGAGTGCCGTCTGCATGCGCCCGACCGGCCCGC
>CAZFET010000403.1:0-2899 GCA_964517545.1 uncultured Burkholderiaceae bacterium | reverse complement strand
GAACGAGCTCAAGTCTCGCCGCTACCGACGCGCGCAGCTCGACCCTGGATGCTCGGTAGCCGATCCGGAGCATGCCGTTGCCCGCGCCCAGCTCGACGAACGCGTCCGGCTCGCAGTGAGACAGCTCCCGGAGCGTCAGCGGCTTGCGCTGGTGCTCTGTGAGCTTGACCGGCGTCTCCACCGCCACGTGGCAGTACAGGTCGCCCGGATAGCTGGAGCGGATGCCCTTGATGCCCTTGCCGCGCAGGCGGAAGGTCTTGCCGTGCTGCGTGCCCTCGGGCAGCTCGATCTGCGCCTTGCCGTCGAGGGTGGGCACCTCGATCGCGCCGCCGAGCGCCGCGGTCGTCAGGCCGACCGGCACGGTGCAGTGCAGGTCGTCGCCGTCGCGCTCGAAGATCTCGTGCTGCTTGATGCGGATCTCGATGTACAGGTCGCCGGGCGGGCCGCCGTTGGTGCCGGGCTCGCCGTTGCCGGCCGAGCGGATGCGCATGCCCTCGTTGATGCCGGCGGGGATCTTGACCTCGAGCGTCTTGGTCTTCTTCAGCCGGCCCTGGCCGCCGCAGGCGCTGCAGGGGTCGGGAATGATGCGTCCGCTGCCGTGGCAGTTCGGGCAGGTCTGCTGGATCGAGAAGAAGCCCTGGCGCAGGTGCACCGTGCCCGAGCCGCCGCAGGTCGGGCAGGCCTTGGCGCTGGTGCCGGGCTTGGCGCCGCTGCCGTGGCAGGTGTCGCAGCTCTCCCACGACGGGATGCGGATCTGCGTCTCCTTGCCGTGCGCGGCTTCTTCGAGCGTGATCTCCATCGCGTACGACAGGTCGCTGCCGCGATAGACCTGCTGCCCGCCGCCGCGGCGCGCGCCGCCGCCGAAGATGTCGCCGAAGATGTCGCCGAACGCCTCGGCGAAGCCGCCGAAGCCGTCGGGCCCGGCGCCGCCGCCCGGGCGGAAGCCGCCCATGTTGGGGTCGACGCCGGCGTGGCCGAACTGGTCGTAGGCCGCGCGCTTGCTCGCGTCGGACAGGGTCTCGTAGGCCTCCTTGGCCTCCTTGAACTTCTCCTCGGCCGCCTTGGCTCCCGACCCCTGGTTGCGGTCGGGGTGGAACTTCATGGCCAGCTTGCGGTAGGCCTTCTTGATGTCGTCCTCGCTGGCGTTCTTCGCCACGCCGAGGACGTCGTAGTAGTCGCGTTTGGCCATCGGGTCGGTCGTCGTGTTCGGTGCGCTCGCGCGTGTCTCGCCTGTCCCTCAAGTGCCGACGCCGGCACCGCCCCGGCGCGTGTCCGGAGCGGCGCCGGCGCGCGGCCGGGCGGTACGGTCAGCCTTTCTTGACTTCCTTGAACTCGGCGTCGACGACATTGTCGTCGGCCGGCTTCGCCTCGGCCTTCGGCGACTCGGCCGCACCCCCGGAAGCGGTGCCCGCCGCCTGGGCCGCGGCCGCCTGCGCGTCGGCGTACATCTTCTCACCGAGCTTCTGGCTGGCCGCCATCAGCGCCTCGGTCTTCGACTCGATGGCGTCCTTGTCGTCGCCCTGGAGGGCTTGCTCGACGTCCTTCAGCGCGGCCTCGATCTTCTCCTTCTCGGCCGCATCGAGCTTGTCGCCGTACTCGCCCAGCGACTTGCGCACCGAGTGCAGCATCGCGTCGGCCTGGTTCTTGGCCTGCACCAGCTCGAGCTTCTTCTTGTCCTCGGCCGCGTTGAGCTCGGCGTCCTTCACCATCTTCTGGATCTCGTCTTCCGACAGACCCGAGTTGGCCTTGATGGTGATCTTGTTCTCCTTGCCCGTGCCCTTGTCCTTGGCGCTGACGTGCAGGATGCCGTTGGCGTCGATGTCGAAGGTCACCTCGATCTGCGGCACGCCGCGCGGCGCCGGCGGGATGCCCTCGAGGTTGAACTCGCCGAGCAGCTTGTTGCCGGTGGCCATCTCGCGCTCGCCCTGGTAGACCTTGATGGTCACCGCCGGCTGGTTGTCGTCGGCCGTCGAGAACACCTGCGAGAACTTGGTCGGGATCGTGGTGTTCTTCTGGATCAGCTTGGTCATCACGCCGCCCAGCGTCTCGATGCCCAGCGACAGCGGCGTCACGTCCAGCAGCAGCACGTCCTTGCGCTCGCCGCCCAGCACCTGGCCCTGGATGGCGGCGCCCACCGCGACCGCCTCGTCGGGGTTGACGTCCTTGCGCGGCTCCTTGCCGAAGAACTCCTTGACCTTCTCCTGCACCTTGGGCATGCGGGTCATGCCGCCGACCAGGATCACGTCGTCGATCTCGCTGACCTTGACGCCCGCGTCCTTGATCGCGATGCGGCACGGCTCGATCGTGCGCTCGATCAGGTCCTCGACCAGGGCTTCGAGCTTGGCGCGCGTGAGCTTGATGTTCAGGTGCTTCGGACCCGTTGCGTCGGCCGTGATGTACGGCAGGTTGATGTCGGTCTGCGCGCTGTTGGACAGCTCGATCTTGGCCTTCTCGGCCGCTTCCTTCAGGCGCTGCAGCGCGAGCACGTCCTTCGACAGGTCGACGCCTTGCTCCTTCTTGAACTCGGCGATGACGTAGTCGATGATGCGCTGGTCGAAGTCCTCGCCGCCGAGGAAGGTGTCGCCGTTGGTCGACAGCACCTCGAACTGCTTCTCGCCGTCGACGTCGGCGATCTCGATGATCGAGATGTCGAACGTACCGCCGCCGAGGTCGTAGACGGCGATCTTGCGGTCGCCCTTGCCGTGCTTGTCGAGGCCGTAGGCCAGCGCGGCCGCGGTCGGCTCGTTGATGATGCGCTTGACGTCCAGGCCGGCGATGCGGCCGGCGTCCTTGGTCGCCTGACGCTGCGAGTCGTTGAAGTACGCGGGCACCGTGATCACCGCCTCGGTGACCGGCTCGCCGAGGTAGTCCTCGGCGGGCCTCTTCATCCTGAGCAGCA
>CAZFET010000402.1:0-2904 GCA_964517545.1 uncultured Burkholderiaceae bacterium | reverse complement strand
AACCCTGGGACAACTCGCTTCGCGGCGCTTGACTTCGAAGACGGTTACTCAGCGCATCTCGACCAGGCCGGGCACCTGCGGCAGCCCGAGCGCGCGCGTCAGCTTGAGCCAGCGCGTGTCGTCGATCTGGCCGCGCACCATGTCCATCACCGCGCGGAAGGCCTCCGGCGGCGCGCCGGCCTGCATGCCGCCCAGCACGGCCGCCAGCTCCTGCGGCGCGAGCGCGGGCGCGGCCCAGCGCAGGATCTCGAACATCTCGGCCGGCGGGACGCTCGCGATGAGCCGGTCGTGGATCTCGAGCAGCTCTTCGTCGGTGTACAGCGCCCACAAGGTGGCGTTGTTGGCCGTCTCCTCGATGTGCATGTGCTCGAAGTTCTCGGCCACGAACAGCGACAGGTGGCGGTACAGCCGCAGCGCGAGGGTGGCGCGCTGCTCGACGGCGGCGGCGCGCAGCGCGCGCACCTCGGCCGCGAGGGTCTCGATCGCATCGACGTGCTCGACGTGGTCGCCGGCCGTCTTGGCCGCGCCGCCCGGGCGCCGCGCTTCGATGGCGGCGTGCACGAAGTCGTTCTCGTGCTTCAGGTGGCTCATGCAGGCCTCGAGCAGGCCGTCGACGGCGCGCAGCGCGTCGGCCATGTCGGCCTCGTCGGTGACGTCCATGCAGCCCAGGCGCACCAGGGTCTGCGACATCATGCGACGCAGGGTCTTGTGGATCACCACGTACAGGTCGAGGCGCGGCGCGGTCGCCTGGGCCGGCGCGATCGGGCCCGCGGCGGGCTGGGTCTTGGCGGAGGGCTGGAGCACGGAAGCGGTCATGTCGGTCGTCCTGAAGGTGTCGGGTTCGGGGTCCGTGGGGGGGTCAGCCGTCGTGGCGGCATGGGCGTCAGTGTCGGCAGCGGCGGGCCGGGCCACATGCGCCCAAGGAGCCATCGGGCCGGTCCGCGAAGGGCCATCGGCATCGATGGCTCCGCGCCGCGGCGGCCGGCCCGTGTCGAGCCGTCCAGGAAGTGACGACGACTCGATCACCGTTCGGGCCGAGCTCGTCGAAGCCCTGCCGCCGTCGTCGCGGGGGCTTCGACAAGCTCGGCCCGAGCGGACGGTGCACGGGCTCGGCCCGCACGGACCGTGTTGCGGTCGCGCATCGTGGAAAGCTCAATAGACTCGGCCCATGGACCCCGACGGTGCGGGCCTCACCGGCCTGATCCTCAGCGGCGGCGGCGCGCGCGCCGCCTACCAGGTGGGCGTGCTGCGCGCGCTGGCGCGGCTGCGGCGCGCCGCCGGCAAGGCGGTCTCCGGCCAGCCGTTCCCGGTGATCTGCGGCACGTCCGCCGGCGCCATCAACGCCGCCGCGCTGGCCTGCGGAGCCGACGACTTCGACGGCGCGGTCGACGCGATCGCGCAGGTGTGGTCGCAGTTCAGCGCCGAGCAGGTGTACCGCGCCGACGCCTTCGGCGTCGTGCGCACCGGCGCGCGCTGGCTCACGGCGCTCACCACGGGCTGGGCGCTCGCGCGCTGGCGCAAGGCCCGGCCGCGCTCGCTGCTCGACAACTCGCCGCTGGCGTCGCTGCTGCAGCGCTTCGTGCCGATCGAGCGGCTGCCCGCGATGCTCGAGCAGCGCCACCTGCACGGGCTGGCGGTCAGCGCGTCGAGCTACAGCTCGGGGCTGCACGTCACGTTCTACCAGGCGCGCGGCGACATCGAGCCGTGGACGCGCTCGCAGCGCATCGCGGTGCGCACGCGCATCGAACGCGAGCACCTGCTGGCCTCGTCGGCCATCCCGTTCATCTTTCCGGCGGTGCCGCTGGTGGTCGAGGGTCGGCGCGAGTGGTTCGGCGACGGCTCGATGCGCCAGGCCGCGCCGATCTCGCCGGCGGTGCACCTGGGCGCGCGGCGCGTGCTGGTGATCGGCGCGGGCCGCATGCAGGAGCCGCCGGGGCGCCGCGTGGCGGCCGACGGGCATCCGTCGCTGGCGCAGATCGCGGGCCACGCGCTGTCGAACATCTTCCTCGACGCGCTGGCGGTCGACGTGGAGCGGCTGCTGCGCATCAACCACACCTTGTCCCTGCTGCCGGACGAGGCGCGCGCGAAGACCTCGCTGCGGCCGATCGACGTGCTGCTGATCGCGCCCAGCCAGCGCCTCGACGACCTGGCGGCGCAGCACGTGGACGCGCTGCCACGGCCGGTGCGCGCGCTGCTGCGCGGCGTCGGGGTCGGCGGCCCGGGCCCCGACGCGCGCGGCGGCGCGCTGGCGAGCTACCTGCTGTTCGAGGCCGAGTACACGCGCGCGCTGATCGCGCTGGGCGAGGCCGACACCGACGCGCGGCGCGACGACGTGAAGCGCTTCTTCGGCTGGTGAGGCGCCGGCGCCGCAGCGCGGGCGCTCAGCGCGCCGCCGGCTCGAAGCGCCGGCCGGCCACGGTGAGGCCTTCGGCCGACAGCCGAGCCGCCTGCGCGGTGCGGAGGCCCTTCACGCGCCGCATGAAGTCGGGCCAGTCGCGAAACGGTGCCTTGGCGCGTTCGGCGAGGATGCGCTCGGAGGTCTCGACGCCGATGCCGCGCAGCCGCTCGAGCTGCGCCTGCGTGGCGACGTTGGCCTCGACCGGCGGCGGCGTCGCGTCGGCGGCGCGCGCGCCGAGGGCCGCCATCAGCAGCGCGGCCGCGGCCAGACCGCGCGCGACACCGGTCGCTGCGATTCGTGCGGCCCGGACGACACGGACGACCCGGACGACCCGGACGACTCCGGCGGGGCGCGGGCGCTGCACCGGCGCTCTCGGCTCAGGCCGCGGGCTGCGCGGCCAGCCAGCGCACGTAGCGCTCGACGCCGGCGGCCACGTCGACGAAGACGTGCCGGCAGCCCGAGGCGCGCAGGCGCGTGAGGTCGGCCTGCGTGTGGCACTGGTACTT
>CAZFET010000401.1:0-2918 GCA_964517545.1 uncultured Burkholderiaceae bacterium | reverse complement strand
TTCGCGCGCTCGCTGTCGCTGGCGACGAAGACCTCGACCTTGCGGCCATTGCCGAAGTCCGCGCCGTCGGCCAGGACGGCGGCGAATACGGTGTTGAAGGCCTTGACGACCTCGGCGCCCGGCACGGCCTTGGCGATCTCCTCGGAAGCCGAGGTGCTGTGGCCGATGGTCAGGCCCATGTAGTCGGCCGTGAGCGGGTTGGTGATGTCGATGACCACCTTGCCCTTCAGGTCGCCGACGGCTTGCAATGCACTCACGGCGTCGCCGTAGCCGGTGGCCACGATGACGGCATCGGCGCCTGCCGCAGCGCCCGCGATGGCCACGGCGGTGGCACCCAGCCCGGCGGCGGCGAGCTGCGCGGCCTCGCCGGCGTGGTCGGCCGACACGCCGACCTGGTGACCGGCGCGGAAGAGTTGCTTGCCGAAGGCCGAGCCCATATTGCCGGCGCCGATGACGGTGATCTTCATGGAGGTTCTCCTGGTTGGAGCAGCACGTCGGCTGCGTTGGAGGAACTCTAGGAGTCCCGCATCCAGAGATAAACATCTCCCGCATGTTTTGACTGTCCCGATTATTGAGACAATCGGCCGCACGATGGACAGGTTCACCGAGATGCAGGCCTTCGTTGCCGTGGCCGACGCCGGCAGCTTCGTCAAGGCGGCCGACACGCTCGAGATCTCGAAGGCGGCAATCTCGCGCTACGTGGCCGAGCTGGAGTCGCGCCTGGGCGTGCGGCTGCTGCACCGCACGACCCGCAAGCTGTCGCTGACGCCTGAAGGCGAGGTGTTCCTGGCGCGCTGCCGCGAACTGCTGGGCGGCGTGGAAGAGGCCGAAGGCGAGATCACGTCGAAGAGCGGCGAGGCCAGCGGCCTGCTGCGCATCAATGTGCCCTTCTCCTTCGGCCTGCTGCACCTGGCGCCGCTGTGGGCCGAGTTCATGGCACAGCACCCGAAGGTGGTTCTGGACGTAACGCTGGCCGACCGCGTGGTCGACCTCGTCGAGGAAGGTTTCGACATGGCCGTGCGCATAGCGCGGCTTCCGAACTCATCGTTGGTTAGTCGGCACCTCACCTCCACGCGCATGGTGCTCTGCGCGTCACCCACCTACCTGCGCGTACGCGGCCAGCCCGGTCACCCTTCCGAGCTCGCCAGCCATGACGTGCTGGCCTACAGCCTGTTCTCGATGGGCGACCAGTGGGAATTCACGGGGCCCGAAGGCACGACCACCGTGAAGGTGACGCCACGCCTGCGAACCAACAGCGGCGACACCTGCCGCGTGGCCGCGCTGCGCCACCAGGGCATCGTGCTGCAGCCCAGCTTCCTGGTCGGGGCCGACCTGCTGGCCGGCACGCTGGTGGAGGTGCTGCCGGCGTGGCGCTCGATCGAGCTCGGCGTCTACGCGCTCTACCCCTCGCGCAAGCTCGTCTCGCCGAAGGTCCGGCTGATGATCGAGTTTTTGATCAACGCCTTCACGATGCGCGGCTGGCCGGCGTGAAGCGCGATACCACCATTCGGCGTTCTTTGGCGGCTGGCGGACGGTGACTGACACCCTGGCTCGGCCCCGCCTGCGCGGCGCCAGCCGTAAGGTGGACGAGCGCCACCGCGCGAGCGCGCCGCAGGCTACAGTCACGTTGCTGCGCGTCCTGCCGACGACAGGTCCAAGCACCGCATTGCCACGAAAAGCGTGGGGCAAGTTGTGGGGTTTTGGAAGCGACCGGATAAGGATCTCAAAGCACGACAAGCACTTGGCTTCGCACTCGAAGTTCAGGTGCAGAACATCGAGTAGCCATGGACTACCCCGGCAACCTCTTCGTCGTGGCGGCGCCCAGCGGCGCGGGCAAGTCGAGCCTGGTGAAGGCGCTGCTGGAGCTCGACTCGCACCTCGCGGTGTCGGTGTCGCACACCACGCGCTCGCCGCGCGGCCAGGAGCAGCACGGCCGCGAGTACTGGTTCATCGACGAGCCGACCTTTCGCGGCATGGTCGATCGCGGCGAGTTCTTCGAGTGGGCGCAGGTGCACGGCCATCTCTACGGCACCTCGCGCGCGGCCATCGAGTCGCGCATCGCCGGCGGCGAGGACGTGGTGCTCGAGATCGACTGGCAAGGCGCGCTGCAGATCAAGCGCCTGTTCCCGAACGCGGTGCTCGTGTTCGTGCTGCCGCCGAGCTGGGAAGAATTGCGCCAGCGCCTGGAGCGCCGCGGCGAGGACCATCCCGACACGATCGCCACGCGCATGTCCAACGCGCGCGACGAAGTGCGGCAGGCCCGGCACTTCGACTTCGTTATAATCAACGCCGTTTTCGAGACGGCGCTGTTCGACCTGAAAGCGATCGTCCACGCGCAGCGGCTGAAGTACGCCGCGCAGCGCCGCAACAAGGCCGCGGTGTTCGCCGCCCTCAATCTCAGCTGAAGGTCCCGACCATGGCCCGCATCACCGTCGAAGATTGCCTCGAGAAGATCCCCAACCGCTTCCAGCTCGTGCTGGCGGCCACGTATCGCGCGCGCATGCTGAGCCAGGGCCACGCGCCGAAGGTCGACACCAAGAACAAGCCCGGCGTGACCGCCCTGCGCGAGATCGCCGCCGGCCAGGTCGGCCTGGAGATGCTGCGCAAGGTGCCGATCTGACGGCGCGGCCGGCCGCGCCGCCGGTCTTCCACCCGACCCCGACGACGGGCGCCGACAGGCGCCCGTCTGCACTTCGGCCGGCGCCCGCCCGCCCGAGACGCTCCGGGTGCGTTCCGGGTAACCTTGCGGCATGGGCATCCGCTCGTTCGCCGTCGACACCCTGAGCGCCGCGCTGCCGCGCTTCGGCGCGGGCACGCCTGCGACCGACGACGCCGCGGCCGCCTCCTTCGCCGCCCTCACCCACAAGCTCGACTACCTGTCGCGCGCCGACATCAAGCGCGTGCGCGAGGCCTACAAG
>CAZFET010000400.1:0-2930 GCA_964517545.1 uncultured Burkholderiaceae bacterium | reverse complement strand
CGGACGCGACGGCGCCGAGCGCCCGGCGCTGCGCCGCGTCGAGGCCGCCGAGCGCGAAGGCGCACAGCTCGACCCCGCACGCCGGCATTGCGTCGGCCGGGTGCGGGCCGTCCCACTCGATCAGGCCCGGCCACGCGCCGCCGAGCGGCGGCACGCCGTCGGCGCGCACGCCGATGTGCCAGCGGTAGTCGCCGCGCGTCGCGCGCGTGGGCTCGCCCGGGTCGGGGCCGAGCGCGCGCAGCGTGTCGCGCGCCGACGCCAGCCCGCGCACGCGCGCCACCCAGTGCACGAGTTGCGGGCCGTCGCGCTGCAGGCGCCGCTGCAGCGCGGGCTCGTCGAGCGCGAACCAGCGGCGATGCGGCGGCGGCGGCGCGTCGGGGTCGATCGCGACGATCTCGAGGTAGGCCCGCGCGAACGCAGCCGACGCGATCGACAGCAGCCGGTTGTGCGTGCCCATCAGCGCGTGCCGGCCGCCGGGGCCGGGCTCCACGCCGAGCGTGGCCTCGCACCAGCGCGCGCCCTGCTCCAGGTTCGCGGCGGCGACGACGAGGTGGTCGAGTTCGAACGTCATCGCGCGATGGTCGCATCGACCCGCCGCGCTTCACAAGCGCACCTCGCCCTCGATGCAGCCGGCCACGTCGCCGCCGATCCAGAACGTGTCGCCGCCCGCGCCCGTCTCGCGCGCCACGTGCACGCGCCCGCGCCGGCCGAGCGCGCTGCCCTGCGCCGCGACGTAGCGCGGCGGCGCGAGGCCGGCGCCGATCAGCCACTGCGCGAGGCCGGCGTGCAGACTGCCCGTCACCGGGTCATCGATCACGGCCTGCGGGGTGGGGAAGAACGCGCGCACCTCGAAGGCCGTGTCATGACCCGCCGGTCGCGCCCCGACCACGCCGAACATGAGATCGCGCACGCCGCCGAACTCGGGCTGCAGCGCCAGCACATCGTCGGCCGACGGCAGCATCACGGCCACCCAGCCCGCGCCGTTGTCGACCCACTGGTGTTGCACCAGCGCGCGGCGCGGCACGCGAAGCACGTGCGCGATGCGCTCGAGCAAGGCCTCGTCGGCCGCGCCCGTGCGCTGCAGCGGCGGCGCCGCGAACGCGAGCCGGTCTGCGCCGCGACGGATGCGCACCAGGCCGATCGGGCACTGCTGCACCACCTCGTCGTCGCGGCGCGGCCGGCCGCCCGCCGCCAGCCAGGCGTGGCAGCTGCCGAGCGTCGGGTGGCCGGCGAACGGCAGCTCGCCGGCGGGCGTGAAGATGCGCACGCGGTAGTCGGCCGCCGGGTTGGTGGGCGGCAGCACGAAGGTGGTCTCGCTCAGGTTGGTCCAGCGCGCGAACGCGGCCATCGTCGCGTCGTCGAGTCCGTCGCCGTCGATCACGACCGCGAGCGGGTTGCCGAGCAAGGTCTCGTGCGAGAAGACGTTCAGCTGCATGAAGCGGCGCGTCGTCATCGGGCGGCTCCGTCGTGGAGGGCCTGCTTCAACAGCTCGCCCAGCACGCGCACGCCGTGTTCGATGCGCTCGGGCGACACCGTCACGAAGGACAGGCGCAAGGTGTTCATGCGCGGCGTGCCGGCGTAGAACGGCGCGCCGGGCACGTAGGCCACGCCGCGCTCCACCGCCGCGGGCAGCAGCGCCGTCGCGTCCAGCCGCCCGGGCAGCTCGACCCAGAAGAACATGCCGCCGCGCGGCAGCACCCAGCGGCAGCCTTCGGGCAGATGCCGCTCGAGCGCCGCGCGCATCGCGTCGCGCTGCGCGGCGTAGCGCGCGCGGATGGTCGGCACGTGCCGGTCGAGGAAGCCGTCCTTCACCACCTCGTGCACGAGGCGCTGGTTGAACACCGGCGTGTGCAGGTCGGCCGCCTGCTTGGCCTGCAGCAGCTTGGGGTACAGCACCTTCGGCGCGACCACGTAGCCCAGGCGCAGCCCCGGCGCGAGCACCTTCGAGAACGAGCCGAGGCACACCGTGCCCTCGCGCCCGCGCGCGGCCAGCGGCGCGGGCGGCGGCGCGTCGAACCACAGGTCGCCGTAGGGGTTGTCCTCGACCAGCGGCACACCGGCGCGCTGCGCGGCCTCGACCAAGGCGGCGCGGCGCGCCTCGCCCATCAGGTGGCCGCTCGGGTTCTGGAAGCTGGGCAGCAGGTACGCGAAGCGCGCGCGACAGACGGCCATCGCCTCGGGCAGCGGCCCCTCGTCGTCGCACTCGAGGCCGGTGAACTCGGGCTCGAACGGCGCGAAGGCCTGCAGCGCGCCGAGGTAGGTGGGCGACTCGACGGCCACCGTGCTGCCGGCGTCGATCAGCACCTTGGCCACCAGGTCCAGGCCCTGCTGCGAGCCGGTGGTCACGAGCACCTGCGAGGCGTCGACCGCGAGGCCGTGCGACGCGAGCTCGTGCGCGATCCACTCGCGCAGCGGGGCGTAGCCTTCGCTCGCCGCGTACTGAAGCGCCGCGCGCGCGCCCTGGCCGGGCGCGTCGTCGTGCAGCACGCGCGCGCAGGCCTCGCGCACCGCCTCGACCGGAAAGGTCTCGGCCGCGGGCAGCCCGCCGGCCAGCGACACGATGCCGGGTCGCTCGGTGAGCTTGAGGATCTCGCGGATCACCGAGGGGTTCAGGCGTGCGGCGCGGCGCGCCAGGGTGAAGACTGTCATCGTGGTTCCGTCGTGGTCGGGTCGGGTCGTTCGCCGCCTTCGGGGCCGTAGAACATCACCCAGGTGCAGAAGTCGTCGTCGAAGTCCTCGAAGCGGTGCGGCCGGTGCGCCGGCACGAACAGCAGGTCGCCGGGGCCGACGCGATGGCGCTCGTCGCCGTCGACGAACCAGCCGCGGCCGCGCATCACGACGTAGACCTCGTCGCGCGTGTGCGGCTGCTGCGGGTCGTGGCCGCGCGGCGCGTACACCTCGGCCAGCAGCGAGCCGTGGCGCAGCATGAC
>CAZFET010000399.1:2666-2935 GCA_964517545.1 uncultured Burkholderiaceae bacterium | reverse complement strand
AAGTGCTCGTCGCGGTCGCCCTCGAAGCCGTGCAGCACGTTGTACACCTCGCGAAAGCCGGCGGCCTCGAGCGCCTGTCCGGCCTCGACCGTGCGCTTGCCCGAGCGGCACAGCAGCACGACCGGGCGCTCGGTCGAGCCGCCCGCCTCGCGCCGCACCTGCTCGACGAAGCGCTCGGGATGCGGCTGCATCTCCGGGTACTCGTACCACGGGACGTGCACGACACCCGGCGGATGGCCGACGTAGAGGTACTCGATCTCCATGCGCAC
>CAZFET010000399.1:0-2605 GCA_964517545.1 uncultured Burkholderiaceae bacterium | reverse complement strand
TCGGGGCTTGACGCCCTTCCTACAATGTTCGCATGAAGCCTTCGACGCGTGAGTACACACGGGGCCGGCAGCTGCCGGAGATCCTGCGCCGGCGCATCGTCGTCATCGACGGCGCGATGGGCACGATGATCCAGCGCCTGCGGCTGACCGAGGCGGACTTCCGCGGCGAGCGTCTGCGCGACCACCCGAAGGACCTGAAGGGCGACAACGAGCTGCTGCAGCTCGTGCGGCCCGACCTGCTCGAGCAGATCCATCGCGCCTACCTCGCGGCGGGCGCCGACATCGTCGAGACCAACACCTTCGGCGCCACGTCGATCGCGCAGGAGGACTACGGCCTCGCGCACCTCGCGCGCGAGATGAACGTCGAGGCCGCGCGCGTGGCGCGCCGCGCCGCCGACGCGTTCGGCACCGACGAGCGGCCGCGCTTCGTGGCCGGCGCGCTCGGCCCCACCCCGAAGACGGCGAGCATCAGCCCCGACGTGAACGACCCCGGCGCGCGCAACGTCGACTTCGACCAGCTGCGCGACGCCTCTCGCGAGCAGGCCGAAGGGCTGCTCGAAGGCGGCGCCGACCTGTTCCTGATCGAGACGATCTTCGACACGCTCAACGCCAAGGCCGCGATCTTCGCGCTCGACGAGCTGATGGAAGCGACCGGCGAGCGCGTGCCGGTGATCGTCTCGGGCACGGTGACCGACGCGTCCGGGCGCATCCTCTCAGGCCAGACCGTCGGTGCTTTCTGGCACTCGGTGCGTCACGCGCGCCCGCTGGCGGTGGGCCTGAACTGCGCGCTCGGCGCGGCGCTGATGCGGCCGTATCTCGAGGAGCTGGCGAAGATCGCCGACGACACCTTCGTGTCGTGCTACCCGAACGCCGGCCTGCCCAATCCGATGAGCGAGACCGGCTTCGACGAGACGCCCGAGGTCACCGGCGCGCTGCTCGAGGACTTCGCGAAGAGCGGCTTCCTCAACATCGCCGGCGGCTGCTGCGGCACCACGCCCGAGCACATCGCCGAGATCGCCCGGCGCGTGAGCGCCTACCGGCCGCGCCGCGTCGGCGAGCGCCTGTTCAGCGACCTGCTCGCGGCCTGACGCCGCCCAGGCGCGCTCAGCGGCGCGGGCCGACCAGCAGCTCGATGCCGTCGATCTCGCCGGACTGCAGCAGCGCGAAGCGCGAGGCCGGCACGCCGCGGCCGACGAGATAGTCGCGCGCGGCCGCCGCGCGCTCGGTCGCGAGCCTGGGCGAGGCCTTCGGGTCGCTGGCCGCGGTGATGCGCAGTTCCACGTCGCCCAGCCGCTTGACGCTGGTGGACAGGTGGTCCAGCACCTTGGCCAGCGGCGCCTTCACCGCGCTGCGGCCCGCGTCGAACGCGAAGCGCTGCGGCACCGCCACGCGCAGCCGGCCCTCGCGCGTGGCCTCGATCGCCACCGGCGTGCCGTCGAACAGCTGGCGCAGGCGTTGCGCCTCGTCGGATGCGGTGCTGATCGACGCCCCCGGCGGCAGCGGTGGCGACGGCGGCGCGGTCGGCGGCACGGCGCAGCCGGCGATCGCCAGCAGCGCGGCGGTCGCGGCCAGCGATCGAAGGCGTCGCGCGCCGAGACGCTCGTCGCGTGGCGCGGCCGCGTGGGCATCACGCACGGGCAGGGCAGGGCGAGTGGGTGTCGCGGGCATGGCTCGACATTCATTCCCGGGGGGCGCGAGTATCGCGCCACGCGCGTGCGCTGCCACGGCCGGCCCGGGGGCGCGCATAGAATCGCGGCCTGTCCGAGGAGCGTTGCAACGGCGCGTGCCCGGGACCACGACGGTCCGGCACCCGCTGCCAGGCTCGGACAGCCTGCGCCCTCGCCACCGCATCGCGCGCAGGCCGCAACGGCGCTCACCCATTGCCGAGAGCCACGTGGCCGGCGACGCGGGTGAGCCGCGGCGCCGGGCCGATCGCCCACCTGCATGACCGCCGCCAACGACACCGACCCCGCCGCCGATCGTCCTGCCGTGCCGCCGATGCGGCTGTCGGGCCTCGAGCCGGTGACCCTCGGCGAGGGGCACCTGTTCGTCAACATCGGCGAGCGCACCAACGTCACCGGCTCCAAGGCCTTCGCGCGGATGATCCTCGCCGGGCAGTTCGAGCAGGCGCTCGCGGTGGCGCGCCAGCAGGTCGAGAACGGCGCGCAAATCATCGACGTCAACATGGACGAGGCCATGCTCGACAGCAAGGCCGCGATGGTGCGCTTCCTGAACCTGCTGGCCGCCGAGCCCGAGATCGCGCGCGTGCCGGTGATGATCGACAGCTCGAAGTGGGAGGTCATCGAGGCCGGCCTGAAGTGCCTGCAGGGCAAGGGCATCGTCAACTCCATCTCGCTGAAGGAAGGCGAGGCCGAGTTCGTGCGGCAGGCGACCTTGGTCCGCCGCTACGGCGCCGCCACCGTGGTGATGGCCTTCGACGAGCAGGGCCAGGCCGACAGCTTCGAGCGCAAGACGCAGATCTGCGAGCGCGCGTACCGCATCCTCGTCGAGCGCGTCGGCTTCCCGCCCGAGGACATCGTCTTCGATCCCAACAGCTTTGCCATCGCCACCGGCATCGAGGAGCACGCGAACTACGCGGTCGACT
>CAZFET010000398.1:0-2949 GCA_964517545.1 uncultured Burkholderiaceae bacterium | reverse complement strand
GGCCCTGCCGGCCCCGCCCCCCCGCGGAGGTTCAAGTCGAGTGGCGGAGCCACATCGACTCGAGAGGCCGCGACGTCGCGCCGGCGTCAGGCCTCGAGCGCGAGCCGCTGCACCACCGGCACCTTCGTGCGCGTCGGCGGCGCGGTGGCGGTGGTGTGCTGCAGCATCAGCAGCCCCAGCTTGCGCAGGCCGTCCCACGGGTCGAGCGGCCAGCCGGGATGGCGCAGGCCTTTGACCAGCCCGTCGCACACCTGCGCGGCGTCGAGCATGTGCGCCGCGGCGTGCTCGCTCAGCAGCGGCACCACGCGCTCGAACAGCTTCTCCTTGAGGCCCCACACGCGTTCGCCGCGCAGCGCCAGCGGCAGCGGCTTGCCCTCGCGCACGGCGTCCTGCACGCGCTTGAGCGCGCGGATGTCCTCGGCCAGGGTCCAGTGCACCAGCACCGCGGCCTCGCCTTCGGCGCGCAGGCCGTCGAGCATGCGCAGCGCGCGCGCCACCTGGCCGGCCAGCACGGCCTCGCCGAGCTTGAAGACGTCGAAGCGCGCCACGTCGAGCACCGCCGCCTCGACCTGCTCGAAGCTCAGGCTGCCCGGCGGATAGAGCAGGCCGAGCTTCTGGATTTCCTGGTGCGCGGCCAGCAGGTTGCCTTCCACGCGGTCGGCGAAGAAGGCGAGCGTGCGCCGGCCTTCGTCGCCCGGCGCGACGCTCTGGCCCTGCGCGGCCAGGCGCTGCGCGATCCACTGCGGCAGACGCTCGCGCTCGACCGGATCGACGCGCAGGCAGACGCCCGCGCCGTCGAGTGCCGCGAACCAGCCGCTTTGCTGCTGCTGGCGATCGAGCTTGGGCAGCTGCACCAGCGTGAGCATGTCGCCGGCCAGCGGACCCGGCAGCGCCTCGCAGTACTTCTGCAGCATCGGCGAGCCCTCCTTGCCCGGCTTGCCGCCAGGGATGCGGATCTCGATGAGCTGGCGCTCGGCGAACAGGCTGAACGCCTGCGACGCGCCGAGCAGCGCGCCCCAGTCGAAGCCCTGGCCCATGACGGTGAACACCTTGCGCTCGGTGAAGCCCGCCTCGCGCGCGGCCGCGCGGATCGCGTCGAGCGCCTCCTGTGCGAGCAGCGGCTCGTCACCCCACACCGTGTACAGCGAGCGCAGCCCCCTGGTGCGGGCTTCGTCGAGGTGGCGGGCGAGCTGGTCGGCCTTGAGCTGCATGCGTGTTGCCGGCGGCTTCAGAGCGTGCGCACCGCGGCGAGGCGGCGCATCACCTGCTGCGCGATGTCGGCTTCCATCGCGCGATAGACCAGCGCCTCCTCCTGTTCCTTGGCCAGGGCGGCGGTCTCGCTGAAGCTCATGTCGCGCGACAGCGCGATCTCGGTGGGGCCGACCAGCTCCTTGCCCGACGGCGTGCGCAGCCGGAAGCGCAGCCGCGCGCGCAGCTGCACCTCGCGCACCTGGCCGGCGGCCGTGGAGGCGACGACGCCCTTGTCGCGCGCGTCGGCCAGCGACTCCAGCACCACCTGCGCCTGCGTCACGGCCTCGACCACGCGCGTGTCGGGACTGCCGTCGATGGCGCGGCGCAGCGCCTCGGCCAGCGGCGAGCGCGGCGCGAAGCCGCTCAGCGCGACGGTGCGAAAGCTCAACTCGGGCGCCCGCCGCAGCTCGAAGCCGCAGCCGGCGGCGAGCGCCGCGAGGCCGGTGGCGAGCAGGGGGCGACGGCGCATCGGGCGGCGGCGCTCAGACCACCACGTTGACCAGCTTGCCCGGCACCACGACCACCTTCTTCGGCGCGCGGCCCTCGGAGAACTTCGCCACCTCGGGCGAGGCCAGCGCGGCGGCCTCGATCGCCGCCTTGTCGGCCGCGGCCGGCACCTCGATCGCGCCGCGCAGCTTGCCGTTGACCTGCAGCACCAGCTCGATGGTGTCGCGCTGCAGCGCGGCCTCGTCGACCGCGGGCCAGCGCGCGTCGAGCAGGTCGCCGAACTCGGCGGCGTAGCCGAGCTCGCGCCACAGCACCCAGGTCGTGTGCGGGCAGGCCGGGTACAGCGCGCGCAGCAAGATGCCGTAGGCCTCGCGCTGCGCCGCCGGGACATCGGCCTTCATCGCCTCGAGCGCGTTGAGCAGATTCATCGCGCCGGAGACGACGGTGTTGTACTGCATGCGCTCGTAGTCGTAGCTGATCTGGCGCAGCTGCGTGTGCACCTCGCGGCGCAGCGCCTGGGCGTCGGCCGAGCCTTCGGGCGCGCGGCCCGCGGCGTCGCGCAGCGCGGCCTGGCGCTGCACGCCCCAGTGCCACACGCGGCGCAGGAAGCGGTGCGCGCCCTCGACGCCGGCATCGTTCCACTCGACGGTCTGCTCCGGCGGCGACGCGAACATCACGAACAGCCGGGCGGTGTCGGCGCCGTAGCGGTCGATGACCTCCTGCGGGTCGACGCCGTTGTTCTTGGACTTGGACATCGTGGTCCAGCCCTCGCACTGCACCGGCAGGCCGTCGCGCCTGGCCGTGGCCGAGACGACCTTGTGGTGCTCGTCGCGCACCACGTCGAGCTCGTGCTCCCAGAAGTACTCCTTGCCGCCCTTGTCGCCGTAGCGCACGAAGGCTTCCTTCAGCACCATGCCCTGCGTGAGCAGGCGCACGAAGGGCTCGTCGATCGCGACCAGCTTCAGGTCGCGCATCACCTTGGTCCAGAAGCGCGCGTACAGCAGGTGCAGGATGGCGTGCTCGATGCCGCCGATGTACTGGTCCATCGGCATCCAGTACTTCGTGCCGGCGCCGACCATCGCGTGCTCGAGCTTCGGGTCGCAGTAGCGCATGAAGTACCAGGCCGAGTCCACGAAGGTGTCCATCGTGTCGGTCTCGCGCCGCGCCGGCTTGCCGCAGCGCGGGCACGTGGTCTTCAGGAACGCCTCGCACTTGTTCAGCGGGTTGCCGCTGCCGTCCGGCACCAGGTCT
>CAZFET010000397.1:0-2949 GCA_964517545.1 uncultured Burkholderiaceae bacterium | reverse complement strand
CGGCTCAACGTACGGCGCCAGGCCTGCGCGCACGCCCTCCTCGGCGTCGTAGACGCGACCGGTGAGCATCATGTCCATCATGCGTGCCACGCCGACGAGGCGGGGGATGCGCGCCGACCCGCCACCGCCCACGAACAGCCCGCGCTGGCCCTCGGGCAGCGCGAAGTACGTCGTCGCGTCGGCCACGCGCACGTGGCAGGCCGCCGCGAGCTCGAGGCCGCCGCCCACCACCGCGCCGTGCAGCGCGGCGACGACCGGCACCGGGCCGAACTGGATCTGCTCGAACGCCGCATGCCACAGGCGCGAGTGCGCGACGCCTTCGCCGACGTCGCGCTCCATCAGCTCGCTCAGGTCGAGCCCGGCGCAGAAGTGCTCGCCCTCGCCGGTGACGACGGCGACGCGCGCCTGCGCCGGCAGGTTGACGAAGCAGGTGTGGAGCTGGGTGACGAGCGCGTCGCTGATGGCGTTGCGCTTGCCGGGCCGGTTCAGCCGCACATGGACCAGCGGGCCGGCGGTCTCGACGCGCAGCAGATCTAGCCGGGCGAGCAGCCCGCCGGCCGGTTGGAAGTCGGGGGGCGAATCGAGGGCCATCGGCGCCGGCTCCGGAAATGCTTATGAAGCATAAGCATTGGCTCGACGCGCGCCCACGGGGCTTTCCCTGCCCGGAAACGACGACGCCAACCGCGAGGGTTGGCGTCGATCGGTGATCTTGGTTGCGGGGGCAAGATTTGAACTTGCGACCTTTGGGTTATGAGCCCAACGAGCTACCAGGCTGCTCCACCCCGCGGCGGAAGCGGGATTCTAGCAGAAGATCAGAGGCCGGCCGCCTGCAGCGTCTGCAAGAAGCGCGGGGCGTCCTGGTAGCCGATGACGCGCACGCCGGCGATCTCGCGGCCCGACGCGTCGAAGAACAGGGTGCCCGGCGGGCCGAACAGGCCGAAGCGACGCAGCAGCGCGCGGTCGTCGGCCCCGTTGCGCGTGACGTCCGCCTTCAGCAGCACCGCGCGCGCGAGGCGCTCGCGGACCTGCGGGTCGCTGAAGGTGAAGCGCTCCATCTCCTTGCAGCTCACGCACCAGTCGGCATAGAAGTCGAGCATCACCGGCTTGCCGGCCGACGCGATGGCCGCATCGAGTTCGGCGACGTTGCGCACGATCCGGAAGTCGAGCGACTTCTGCGTCGCCCCGCCCGACGCGAGGTGAGCCAGGGGCTGCAGCGGATCGGTGCCGCCCGACGCGGCACCGACGAGCTGCATCAGCCCACCCACGGCCGCGATGGCGCCGAGCGCGCGCCGCCATGCCGCCGTGCCGCGCGCGAGCAGGCCCAGCCACACCGCGACACCCACCAGCAGCGCGCCCCACAGCGCCAGCGCCAGCGACGCCGGCAGCACGGGCTGCACGATCCAGATCGCCACGCCGAGCAACAGCAGTCCGAAGAAGCGCTTGATGTCCTCCATCCAGGCGCCGGCCTTGGGCAGCAAGGCGCCGGCCGACGCGCCCAGCAGCAGCAGCGGCACGCTCATGCCCGCGGCCAGCGCGAACAGCGCCGTGCCCCCCAGCACGACGTCGCGCGTCTGGCTCAGGTACACCAGCGCCCCGGCCAGCGGCGCGGCGACACAGGGACTCACGATCAGCGCCGAGATGCCGCCCATCGCGAACACGCCGGCCACGCGGCCGTCGTGCAGCCACTGCGACGCGCGCGTCGCGCCGCCCGTCCACGCGGCGGGCAGGCGGATCTCGTAGAGCCCGAACATCGACAGCGAGAACGCGACCAGCGCAGCAGCGAACAGCGCGAGCACCCACGGCGTTTGCAGCCACGCCGCGAGACCCTCGCCGGCCAGGCCCGCCGCGATGCCCAGCGCCGTGTACACCACCGCCATGCCGAGCGAGTAGCTCGCCGACAGCAGGAACGAGCGCGCGCGGCTCGTCGTCGCGCCTTCGCCGGCGATGATCGACGACAGGATCGGCAGCATCGGCAGCACGCAAGGCGTGAACGACAGCAGCACGCCCGCCACGAAGAACACGCCGACCACGATCCAGAAGCTGCCCGAGCGCAGCGCGGCATCGATGCGCGCGCCGTCGGTGGGCGACGCCGTGTTGACGGCCAGGCCCGGCGCGCCGGACGTGCCCGCCGCGACGCCGCCCGTCGCCGTGCCGACCGGCGCTCCGGCCGGCGGCGCCATGTCGCCGGTCGAGACGACGCGCACGCTGCCGTCGCCGCCGAAGGCGGCCAGCCGCACGTCGAGCACGCTGGCCATCGGCGGGTAGCACAGGCCGGCGTCGGCGCAGCCCTGGCTCACCACCATCATGCGGAAGGGGCCGTTGGCCGACTCCACCGGCACGCTCAGCACGACGCGGTCGCGATGCGTCTCGACGTCCTTCTGGAAGGTCTCGTCGAACTTGATCTTCCCCGGCGGGACGACCGGCGCACCGAGCCGGGCGTCGTCGGCCGACACGCGGAACTGCTCGCGGTACATGTAGTAGCCGCGCTCGATGTCGAACGCCACTTCGACGCGGCTGGCGTCCAGCGCTCGCGCCGAGACGCGGAACGCCTTCTCGGGCTCGAGGAAGTCCTGGTTCGCGCGCGCGGCCGGCAGGCCGATGCCGCCGAGCGCGACGAGGAGGAGCAGGCAGCGGGCGAGGAATCGCATGACTCGAAAGATCGTCGGAGGAGCGGGAGGTTCCGGGCGCTCAGCGGAAGAACCTGCGCCGCGTCAGCACGAGCGCGACGTAGTAGCCGACCGCGGCGTAGGCGGCCAGCACGCCCAGCGGCTGCAGCCACTGCGCCGGCCACTGGCCCAGCACCAGCGGGCGCACCAGCTCGACCGCCGCGGTCAGCGGCAGCACATGCGCCACCGCCTGCAGCCACGCCGGCATCTGCTCGACGGGGAAGTACACGCCCGACAGGAAGGTCATCGGCATGATCAGGAAGTTGGTGATCGCCGCCAGGTG
>CAZFET010000396.1:0-2967 GCA_964517545.1 uncultured Burkholderiaceae bacterium | reverse complement strand
GCTCGTGACCCTGTCGCACGAGCCGGCCGTGGGCTTCGCGGCCGACGCCGCGGCGCGCGCGCGCGGCGGCCTCGGCGTGGCCGCGGTGACCTACGGCGCCGGCGCGCTGAACCTCGTCAACGCGGTGGCCGGCGCGTACGCCGAGCGCGTGCCGCTGGTGGTGCTGTCGGGCGCGCCGGCCGCGCACGAGGCGGCCAGCGGGCTGCGGCTGCACCACCAGGTGAAGTCGCTCGACTCGCAGTGGCGCCTGTTCCGCGAGATCACCGCCGACCGCGCGCGGCTCGACGACCCGCGCGACGCGCCGCAGCAGATCGCGCGCGTGCTCGACACTGCCTTGCACGCGTCGCGCCCGGTGTACCTCGAGATCCCGCGCGACATGCCCGGCCGCGCCTGCGCACCGGTGCCGCCGCCCGCCCGCCGCGACGACCCCGACGCCGACGCGCTGGCCGCCTGCGCCGACGAGCTGCTCGAGCGGCTGTCGCGCGCCCGGCGGCCGGTGCTGATGGTGGGCGTGGAAGTGCGCCGCTACGGGCTCGAGGCGCGCGTGGCGCAGCTCGCGCGGCGACTCGGGCTGCCGGTGGTCATCAGCTTCATGGGCCGCGGCCTGCTGGCCGAGAGCGACGCGCCGCCGCACGGCAGCTACCTCGGGCTGGCCGGCGACCCGGCCACCAGCGCGCTGGTCGAAGAGTCCGACGCGCTCGTGCTGCTCGGCGTGATCGTGTCGGACACGAACTTCGCGGTGTCGGCCCGACGCATCGACCTGCGCCACGCGATCCAGGCGCTCGACGGCGACGTGACGCTCGGCCATCACGTCTATCCGCGCATCCCGCTGGACGCGCTGGTCGATGCGCTGCTGGCGCGAGCGCCGGCGGCGCCCGTGTCTGCCGCAGCGCCGGCGCCTGCCCCCGACACGGGCGCGCCGCCGTTCGCCGCCGATGGCGCGCCGATCGCGCCGCCGGACATCGCCGCCGCGGTGAACGCGCTGATGCGCGAGCACGGCCGCATGCCGATCGCCAGCGACGTGCGGTAGCCGGTCCCGGACGAGTCCATCGCCAGGGCCTGCAGGCCGCGACCGGGCGCCGCCCGCTGGTGCTGGTGGGCGACGGCGCGTTCCAGATGACCGGCTGGGAACTCGGCAACGCGCGCCGCGCCGGCTGCGACCCGATCGTGATCGTGTTCAACAACGCGGGCTGGGAGATGCTGCGCGCCTTCGAGCCCGGCGCGGCCTTCAACGACCTCGACCGCTGGGACTTCGCGTCGATGGCCGCGGGCATGGGCGGCGACGGCCGGCGCGTGCGCACGCGCGGCGAGCTGCACGCCGCGCTGCAGCGCGCGCACGCGACGCGCGGGCGCTTCCAGCTCATCGACGTGGAGCTGCGGCCGGGCGCGCTGTCGCCCACGCTCGACCGATTCGTGAAGGCCGTGAAGCGGCTGTCGATGCCGTCGCCATGACGCGCGCGCCCGGCAGGGGCTCGCCCCGCCGGGCTCGCGCCGCGCGCGGCCCGCGCGCATACTCGAACCACGCCAGGAGAACCCGACGATGACCCGTACCACCGCGCGACCCGCCGCGAAGGCGCCGCTGGCCGAACAGCCCATCAGCGCCGAGGTGCTGCTGGAGAAGTACGCCAAGGGCGACGAGCGCAGCGTCGACGAGGTGCGCGCCCGCGTGGCACACGCGCTGACGCAGGCCGAGGCGCCCGAGGCGCGCGAGCCTTGGCAGCTGCGCTTCCTCGACGCGTAGCGCCGCGGCTTCGTGCCGGCCGGCCGCATCGCGTCGGCCGCAGGCACCGACCTCACCGCCACCTTGATCAACTGCTTCGTGCAGCCGGTGGGCGACTCGATCGCGCACGTCGACGACGGCCACCCCGGCATCTACACCGCGCTCACCGAAGCGGCCGAGACCATGCGCCGCGGCGGCGGCGTGGGCTACGACTTCTCGCGCATCCGGCCGCAAGGTGCCTGGGTCGGCTCCACGCAGAGCAGCGCGTCGGGGCCCGTGAGCTACATGCGCGTGTTCGACCGCAGCTGCGAGACGGTCGAGTCCGCCGGCGCGCGGCGCGGCGCGCAGATGGGCGTGCTGCGCTGCGACCATCCCGACATCGAGGCCTTCATCCACGCCAAGGACGAAGGCGACCTGAAGAACTTCAACATCTCGGTGGGCGTGACCGACGCATTCATGGAAGCGGTGGTCGCCGACGCGGAGGTGGAGCTCGCGCACAAGGCCGAGCCCGGCCCCGCGCAGAAGGCGGCCGGCGCGTACCGGCGCGCCGACGGGCTGTGGGTCTACCGCAAGGTGCGCGCGCGCGACCTGTGGGACCAGATCATGCGGTCGACCTACGACCACGCCGAGCCCGGCGTGCTGTTCCTCGACCGCATCAACGCCGACAACAACCTCGGCTACTGCGAGACGATCGCGGCGACCAACCCGTGCGCCGAGCAGCCGCTGCCGCCGTACGGCTGCTGCTGCCTGGGCTCGATCGACCTCACGCGCTACGTGATCGACCCGTTCGAGCCCGGCGCGCGCTTCGACGAGACCGGCTTCGCCGCCACCTGCAAGACGGCGGTCCGCATGCTCGACGACGTGCTCGACGTCACCGTGTGGCCGCTGCCGCAGCAGCAGGCCGAGGCGCAGGCCAAGCGGCGCGTGGGGCTGGGCTTCACCGGCCTCGGCGACGCGCTCGTGATGCTGGGGCTGCACTACGACAGCGACGCGGCGCGCGAGCGCGCGCGGCGCATCGCGGAGGTCATGCGCGACGCGGCCTACGAGGCGTCGGTCGAGCTGGCCGTCGAGCGCGGGCCGTTCCCGCTGTTCAACGCCGACCTGTACCTGCGCCGCGGCGGCTTCGCGTCGCGCCTGCCGGCGCCGCTGAAGGAGCGTATCCGCGAGCACGGTCTGCGCAACTCGCACCTGTTGTCGATCGCGCCCACCGGCACCATCAGCCTGGCCTTCGCCGACAACGCCAGCAA
>CAZFET010000395.1:0-2980 GCA_964517545.1 uncultured Burkholderiaceae bacterium | reverse complement strand
CGCCGACGTACAGCGCGCCGGGCACGCCGGGCGGCACCAGCTCGCGCTGCGCGTCGAGCACGTGGCAGCTGGTGTTGGCGATCGGCCGGCCGATCGGCACCGTGCGGCCGATGCGCGAAGGATCGTGCGGCACCTCGAACCACGTGGCGAAGGTCGTGGTCTCGGTCGGGCCGTACACGTGCAGCAGGTGCCGCGGTGCGCCGCCTTCGATCACGCGGCGCACCGCCGACGGGTCGACCGCCTCGCCGCCGAACAGCAGGTACTGCAGCGGCTCGAACAGCCCCGGCGCGCGTGCGGCGTGCTCGTTGAACAGCGCCGTCGTCATGAACATCGTG
This sequence comes from uncultured Burkholderiaceae bacterium, assembly GCA_964517545.1. GTDB lineage: Bacteria > Pseudomonadota > Gammaproteobacteria > Burkholderiales > Burkholderiaceae_C > CAZFET01. The sequence continues at coordinate 2,645 of CAZFET010000395.1, read as the reverse complement.
TCGATGCCGTGCTGCGCGATGCAGCGCGCGAGCTCGGCGCTCGACAGCAGGGTCTCCTTCGGCACGATCACCAGCCGGCCGCCGTTGAGCAGCGCGCCCCACACCTCGAAGGTCGCGGCGTCGAACGAGCTGTTCGAGGCCTGCGCGATCACGCGCTCGGGCCCGAAGCGCACGTAGTCGGCGTTCATCACCAGCCGCGCGATCGCCATGTGCTCCACCGCGACGCCCTTGGGCGTACCGGTGGAGCCGGAGGTGTAGATGAGGTAGGCGAGATGGCGAGGCCGAGCGGGCGGGGCCTCGTCGGGCGACAGCGGCGCGCCGGACAACGCCTCGAAGCGCGGGTCGTCGGCGCGCGCGAGCTCGTCCACGCACACCAGCGAGGCCGCACCGCGCTGGCCGAGCAAGCCGCGCAGCGCGTGCGAAGTGATCAGCAGCGACGCAGCGCAGTCGTCCAGCATGAACGCCAGGCGCTCGCGCGGGTACTGAGGATCCAGCGGCACATAAGCGCCGCCGGCCTTGAGGATGGCCAGCATCGCCACCACCATCGCCGGCGAGCGCGGCAGGCACAGCCCCACGCGCGCCTCGGGCGAGAGCCCGCGCGCCAGCAGCAGCCGCGCCAGGCGATTGGCGCGCGCGTCGAGCTCGGCATAGCTCAGCGCCTGCGCCCCGGCCAGCAGCGCCACGGCCTGCGGCGCGCGCCGCACCTGCGCCTCGAACAGCGCGTGCACGCTGGCGTGGCGGGGGAACTCGCGCGCCGTGTCGTTGCAGCCGTGCAGCAGCCAGGCGCGCTGCGGCGGCGCCAGCAGCGCGAGCTCGCCCAAGCGCGCCTCGGGCCGCGCGACGACGCTGCGCAGCAGCTGCGCGTACAGCTGCGCCAGGCGCTGCGCGCTGGCCGGCTCGAACAACTCGAGCGAGTACTCCAGGGTGCCGTGCAGCGCGGCCGGCGCGCTGCCGTCGCCGCCGTGCTCCCACAGCGCCAGCGACAGGTCGAACTTGGCGCTGCCGTTGTGCAGCGGCAGGCGCTGCGCGCGCAGCGCCGGGCCCAGCGCGAGCTCCGCGGCGGGCATGTTCTGCAGCGCGAAGGCCACCTGGTACAGCGGGTTGCGGCCCACCTCGCGCTGCGGGGCGAGCTCGGCGACCAGCCGCTCGAAGGGCAGCTCCTGGTGCGCGTAGGCGTCCAGGCAGGTCTGGCGCACGCGGCGCAGCAGCGCGACGAACGGCGGATCGCCCGAGAGGTCCGAGCGCAGCACCAGGGTGTTGACGAAGTAGCCGATCAGCGGCTCGAGCTCGCTGCGGCTGCGCCCGGCCACCGGCGAGCCCACGGCCACGTCGTGCTGGCCCGAGCAGCGCATCAGCAGCACCTGCCAGGCCGCCAGCAGCAGCATGAACAAGGTGACGTTCTCGCGGCGCGCCAGCGCCTTGAGCGCGCCCAGCAGTTCGGGCGGCAGCACGAGGGGCAGCTGCGCGCCGCGGTGCGCCGCGCGCAGCGGGCGCGGCCGGTCGGTGGGCAGCGCCAGCGGTTGCAGCCCGGCGAGCTGCGCGCGCCAGTACGCCAGCTCGCGCTCGGCCAGCGCGGCGCGCAGGCGCGGGCGCTGCCAGCACGCGTAGTCGGCGAACTGCAGCGGCAGCGGCGCCAGCGCGGCGCGCTGCCCGCGCAGGCGCGCCTCGTACAGCGCGCCGAGCTCGCGCGCGAGCACGTCCATCGACCAGCCGTCGGCGACGATGTGGTGCACGCGCACGAGCAGCACGTGCCGCTCGGGGTCCAGGCGCAGCAGCCGCGCGCGCAGCAGCGGCGCGTGCGCGAGGTCGAACGGCTCGGCGCCGGCGCGCGCCAGCCAGGCCTGCACGGCCGCGTCGTCGGCCGCCTCAGCGTCGTGCGATGCCCCCTGCAGCGACTCGAGCTGCAGCGACTCGACCTGCAGCGAGCAGGCCGCCGCCGCCTCGTCGGGCGGCAGCACGAGCTGCCTCGCGCTGCCTTCGTGCGCCACGAACGCCGTGCGCAGGCTCTCGTGCCGCTCGATCAGATCGCGCAACGCTCCCTGCAGCGACGGCACGTCCAAAGCGCCGGTGAGCCGCACCGCGCGCAGGATGTCGTAGGCGTCGTTCGGCCCCGTGAGCTGGTCGAGGAACCACAGCGCTTCCTGCGAGTACGACAGCGGCACCGGCTGCGACGGGTCGCGCGGCGCGATCGCGTCGGCACTGCGGCGCTGGCGCAGCCGCAGCTCGAGCAGGCGCTGCCGCGCGTCGGCCGGCGACGCGTCCGGCGCCGGGTTGCGCGACGGGGTTTCGGGCGCGGAGTCGGTCATGTCGAGGCGGGGGACTTCGTTGCGGCGCATCGATCGGGTCGGGCAGTCAAGGGGCGGGCGCGCGGGCCGCGCGGGGAGCTTCGGCTTCGGCCTCGGCCAGCAGGCGGGCCACGTCCTCGTCGCTCAGGCCCGCGATCTCGGCGGCGATCTCGTGCGCGAGCGCGTCGTGGCCGGCCGCGAGCTGGTCGATGCGGCGCGCGAGGGCGGCCGGCGTCGGATGCCGGAACACGGTGGTCGCGTCGACCCCGACCCCCAGCCGGGCCGAGAGCCGGGCGGCGACGCGCGCCGCGCCGAGCGAGTCGCCGCCGCGCGCGAAGAAGCTGTCGTCGCGCGCGAACG
>CAZFET010000394.1:0-3005 GCA_964517545.1 uncultured Burkholderiaceae bacterium | reverse complement strand
CGTCGTCGGCGACGCCGATCACCTCGGCGTCGGTTCGCGCCTCGCTGCCGTCGGGCCCGCGCAGGCCGCGCAGCACGCAGCGCTCGCCGACACGCGCCTGCACGCCGCGCGCGCGCACCACGGTGCCGGTGGCGTCGCTGACCACGCCGCTGCGTCGCAGCAAGGTCAGCGGATCGACGGCGAAGGCCGCCTTCATGCCGCCTCCTGCGCCGCCGCGGCCGGCGCCGGCGCGGACGCTTCGCCCATCAGCGCGGTGCCGCGATAGCTGCGCTCGTGCTCGACGTGTCGCGCGACCGCGTGCATGACGGCGACGCAGTCGTCGATCGAGAAGGCCTCGCGCCGCTCGGCGGCCCGAGCGACCAGCAGCGTCTCGACCAGCATCAGCCGCAGGTGAAAGCCGGTCACGTGACGATGGAGCGCGTCGGCGCCGACCGCGGGAAAGCCGAGCAGCCCGAGGTCGTTGAGCAGCCAGTGTCGGATGACGTGGGGACGGGCCCGCTCGAACGGATCGAACCACGCCGCGCGCGCGTCGCGGTAGCGCCGCACGCTGCCCGCCGCGTCGGCGGCGTCGAAGCCCAGCGCTTGCCACGCGCGCAGCGGCACGGCCGCGGAGCGCAGCGCGCTGCGGCGCGACCGGATGCCGCCGACGGTCTGGTCGACGAAGCGCAGCATCTGGAAGTCGAGGTCGTCGTTGGCGGCGCGCCGGGCGCGCGCCACCGCCTCCGCCACGCCGGGCGCGCAGGCCTCGTCCAGCGCGTCGCGCAGCGCCTGCACGGCGTGCGCCGGGTCCGCAGCCTCGCGCGCGGCCTGCACGGCTCCGCGCAGCACCCACGCCAGGTACTCCCACGCCATGCGCGCCGACAGCGCAGGGCGCGCGATCAGCGATCGCGCCGCGGCGGCGATGGTCTCCGCGCTCGCGCGCACCACGTCGACGTCGGGGCCGGCCAGATCCTGCTCGCCGCCGAGGCCCGGCGAGCGCCGGCGCCGGCGTCCGCTGACCACGGGTCGGCGCCACCCGTCGACCGGCACGGTCCGCCACTGCATCGCGTCGGCGTCGTGCAGCGCCAGGCGTGCCGCCTCGGGACAGGCGAAGCTGCCGAACATGGTCAAGCGGGTCCCCGCCACCACGTACTCGCGCGGGAACTGATGGCAGACGTCCGACAGGTACTGCGCGCCCAGTTCGGCCTGCACGGTGCACAGCCCGTGCGCGTCGAGCAAGCCGCAGCGGCCGGTCAGGTCGGCCGCGATCACGCCGTACTGCCGGTCGCCTGCGTCGTCGTTGCGACGGACGTGTGCGCGCAGCAGCGACCGCAGGCGCTCGGCGTCGACGGCCATGTAGCGTTCGTAGGTGGCACGGTCGATGCTGACCGACCAGCCCGAGCAGCACGTCTCGGGGCAGTCGCCGCCGACGCAGCGGAACGCCGCCATGTAGGCCGGCGTCGCCACGACCTCGTCGACCGGATCGGCCTGCGCGGTCCGTGCGCCGTCGCTCATCGGCCGGCCTCCACGGTGCTCGACGTGGTGCCTGCGTCGGGCGGCCCGCTCCACCAGCGATCGAGCGCGGCGCGAAGCGCCTCGAGCTGCGTCGGCAGGCCGGCCTGGATGCGGCCGAAGCGCGTCTCGAGGAAGCACTGCCCGCCCGTCAGTTCGGGGTCGACGACCACGCGCACCCCATCCCGGCCCGACGGCCCGGCCAGCGCGAGCCGCGCCGCGTGCTCGTCGCGCGCCGACACGTGCAGCACGAGGTCGGGCTCGCTGCCCAGCATGGCGTTCGCCGACTCGTGCACTCGCGCGAAGAAGGCCGGCGGCAGCGGCGACAGCATCGACCGCAGGCACTCGATGAGCGTGTCGACGAAGCACGTGCGCAGCTCGCGCAGCGCGCGCTCGTGCTCGGCGCGCAGCTTCAGCGTGTCGCGCAGCAGCGCCTCGTGCAGCTCCGGCTCGACCTGCTCGCTGCGCTGCCGCAGCTCGGCCGCGACCGCCTCGCGCGCCAGCTCCCGCGCGCGCAGCACGGCCGCCGACGCGCGCTGGTGGAGCTCTTGCGCGCCGGCGATCGCGTGCCAGTGCGCGGGGTCGAGCACGCGCGTGTCGGCCGCCACGCGGGCGCCCGTCGCGATCTCTAGAACAGCCAGTGCCATGCGGGATGCCTTTCGCGGATGACGCAGCCGATGCAGAACTCGGCGATCGCCTCGCGCCGCGCGTCGGACAGCGGCGAGCCGCGCCGGATCTCGGCGGCCGCGCGCGGCAGCTTGAGCTGCGCGCGACGCATCGCGGGCCCGCCCGGCGTGTCGGCGCCGAGCAGCAGCAGGTGCGAGCCGATGCGCGCCGTCACGTGCAGGAGCTGCGGGCCGCGCAGCAGCTTGTCGGCCTGCTCGCGCGCGAGGTTCCATCGGGCCGCCGGCGGCCGCGGCAGCACGTGCGAGACGTACCACTCGAACGCCGACGGGCCGACGGCCTCGCGCAGCTGCAGCTGCCGCGCGCGCTCGACCCAGGTGCGCAGCCAGCGGCCGAGCGCGGACAGCCCCAGGAACAGCGACAGGTCGCGCAAGGTCGCGGGGTCCAGCAGCAGCAGCCGCCGCGCCGGCTGCGCGAAGTCGAAGTCGCACGCGTCGTCGAGCGCGAAGCGCCGCAGCAGCCACGCCGAGGCCAGCGCGCGCGCCTGCTCGTCGGTGCTGCGGGCCAGCCGCTCGAACGTCGCGCGCTCGTGATCGTCCAGCCAGCTCGCATCGACGTAGTCGAGCGGCCGGCAGTTGAAGTCGTAGACGAGCTGGTCGACCGGTGCCTTGAACACGACGGCCTCACGGGCGCGGCGAGCGGTCCGCGGCGGGCAGGAAGACGGTCGGCTCGGCGGCAGCGCGCGCGGGCGCGGTGCCGCCGGACGATCGTGCGGACGGCGTCGATGCGGGGGCTGCGCAAGCGCCTGCGCCGCCTCGCGGCGCGGCCGTCGCGGGCCCGGTGCCCGGCGCGACGCGCGGCGCTGACGCGGCGTGCCGTCGCCGCCGCGT
>CAZFET010000393.1:0-3006 GCA_964517545.1 uncultured Burkholderiaceae bacterium | reverse complement strand
GTCAGGCCCGGGTCGCGCGGCGCGCTGCGCACGTAGGACGCCACGGCCAGCGCGATCTCGGCCAGCGCGCCCAGCGCCACCAGCAGGCCGGGCGCGGCCACCGGGGCGAGCGTCTGCGCGAGGGCGCCGGTCATCGAGGCGAGCATGAAGCTGCGCAGGCCGGCCGCGGCACGCTCTGGGCCCTGGCCCTTGCGGCGTTCGCGTTCCAGGCCGACCAGCAGCCCGCACCCGAGCGCGACGGCCAGCCCGCCCCACGGCGCGTCGGCCAGGGTCACGACTCGACGACCTGCCCGTGCTCGGGCACGGCGACGCGCCAGCCGAGCTCCTGCTGGATGCGAAAACGCAGCGCGTCGGCCGCGGCCGGATCGCCGTGCACCACCCAGGTCTGGCGCGGCGGCGCGCGAAAGCCGCGCAGCCAGTCGACGATCTCGTCGGCGTCGGCGTGGCCCGACAGGCCCTCGAGCTGCGTGACCTCGGCACGCACCGGCACCATCTCGCCGTGGATCTTGACCTCGCGCGTGCCGCCGACCTGGAAGCCGGCGAACACGACGTGGTGCTGCGGCTGCGGCGCGAGCGCCTTCAGGTGATGGAGCACGCGGCCGCCCGTGGCCATGCCGCTGGCCGAGAGGATCACCGAGGGCCAGCGCGAGCGCGACAGGCGCTCCGACTGCGCGCCCGTCTCGACGAAGCGCACGCCGTCGGACAGCGACGTGATCTCGCGCGCGCTCACGCGCAGCAGCTTGCGATGGCGCCGCGTCAAGGTGGTGGCCTCGATCGCCATCGGGCTGTCGAGGAAGATCGGCAGGTCGCGCGGGATGCCGCCCGACGCGCGCAGCCGCTGCAGCACCAGCAGCAGCGCCTGCGCGCGGCCGACGGCGAAGGCCGGCAGCAGCACCGTGCCGCCGCGCGCGATGGTGCGGCGAACGATCTCGCCGAGCTGCTGCTCCACCTGGTCTTTCGGATGCAGGCGGTTGCCGTAGGTCGACTCGACCAGCAGCACGTCGGCGCGCGGCACGCGCTGGGGCGGCGGCAGCAGCAGGTCGTCGCGCCGGCCGAGGTCGCCCGAGAACACGAGGGTCTCGCCGCGTGCGCGCAAGCTCACGGCGCAGGCGCCGAGCAGGTGGCCCACCGGCGTCAGGCTCACGTCGACCTTGCCGATGCGCTGCGTGCTGCCGGCGTCCTGCGTGCGGATGCGCGACACCGCACGCACCGCGTCGGCGCCCGTGTACAGCGGCAGCGCCTTGGCGTGGCGCGACCAGCCGCCGCGGTTGGCGCGGCGCGCGTCGTCTACCTGCAGCTTGGCGCTGTCGCGCAGCAGCACGTCGGCGAGGTCGCGCGTGGCCGGCGAGGCGATCACCGGCCCGTGGAAGCCCTGGCGCACCAGCACCGGCAGCCAGCCGCTGTGGTCGAGGTGCGCGTGGCTGAGGATCACCGCGTCGAGCGCCTTCAGGTCGATCGGCAGGCGCTGCCAGTTGCGCTCGCTCAGCACCTTGAAGCCCTGGAACAGGCCGCAGTCCAGCAGCAGTTGCGTGCCCGCCATCTCGACCCAGTGCTTCGATCCGGTGACGCTGTCGGCGCCGCCGAGGAAGTGCAGCTTCATGCGGCCGAGCCCGTGTCCGTCGTCCGGCCGAGCTGCAGCAGGCGCGCCGATTCGGCGATGGTCACGCCCGCGGGTGCGCCGGCGAGCGCGCGCACCATCGCGCGCGCGACCACGCCGGCGTCGATCGGGCGCACGCGTGCCGGCAGCAGCGCGCGCAGCGGCGTGGTCACGGCCAGCGCGAGCCGCTCGCCGGTGCGCCCGGGCTGACCCAGCGCGTCGCGGTCGCCGGCCAGCATCGACGGCCGCGCGATCAGCACGGCCTCGTAGCCGAGCTGCGCCACGGCCGCCTCCATCTCGCCCTTCACGCGGTTGTAGAAGACCCGCGAGCGCGCATCGGCACCGAGCGCCGACACCACCGCCAGGCGCGTGGCGCCCGCCCGGCGCGCCGCCTTCGCGACGGCCAGCACGGCGTCGAAGTCGATGGCGCGGAACGCGGCCTCGCTGCCGGCCGCCTTGAGCGTCGTGCCGAGCGCGATGAACACGTCGTCGCCCGGCGGCACCTGCGGCCGGGCGAGGTCGATCACGTGGTCGTGCCGCTTGCGCGAGCGTGGCGCGCCGTCGAGCGGACGGCGCACGAGCGCGTGCACGGCGAGATAGCGCGGATCGGCATCGAGCGCCGCGAGCAGCGCGCGGCCGACGAGTCCGCTCGCGCCGGCGACGAGGGCAGTGCGGGGTGCGCCAGACATGCGCTGCGAGTCTAAGCGCTGCGCGGGGCTTCGACGGGCTCGGCCCGAACGGGTGGCTGCGGATGCGCGTCAGCGCACCGTTCGCCCCGAGCTCGTCGAAGGGCGCAGCCTCGCTCGAGGCGCCGACAAGCTCGGCCCGAACGCAGCGGCCATCGACGAGCCGGGCTCCGCAAGGCCCGGCCCGGACCGCGAGGCGTCAGCGCTTCGGCGGGTTGGGTCGGCGGCCGCGGTTCGGCGGGCCGGCGCGGGTGCCGTTGGACGACGGTGCGGCCGATCGCGCGGGGCGCTGTTCGCCGCGGCCGCTGCGCGCGGGCTGCTCGCCCAGGCGACGATCGGCACCGCCGCCGCCGCCACCACCACCACCACCCCGCCGGCCGCCGCGCCCGGCGCCCACGCCGATCGTCATGCGGCCGAGCACGATGGGCTCGGGTTTCTCGCGCGGGTCGGGTTCGAAGCCGGGCACGACTTCGCGCGGGATGCTGCGCTTGATGAGCTTCTCGATGTCGGCGAGGAAGCCGTGCTCGTCGACGCACACCAGCGAGATCGCCTCGCCGCGCGCGCCGGCGCGGCCGGTACGGCCGATGCGGTGCACGTAGTCCTCGGGCACGTTCGGCAGCTCGAAGTTCACCACGTGCGGCAGCTGGTCGATGTCGATGCCGCGCGCGGCGATGTCGGTGGCCACCAGCACCTGCAGGCTGCCGTCCTTGAACTCGGCCAGCG
>CAZFET010000392.1:0-3038 GCA_964517545.1 uncultured Burkholderiaceae bacterium | reverse complement strand
GCAGCGGCGCCATCTCCGGCCGCGGCAAGCTCGCCGCCGACATGCGCGAGATCTGGATGAGGCGGCCGCGCTTCGAGCGCCGCAGCGGCAACGGCCCGTTCTCGCTGATCGAGCAGCCGCGCTTTCGCGCCGGCTTCGACTTCCTGCGGCTGCGCGCCGACGCCGGCGAGGTCGACGTCGAGCTCGCCGACTGGTGGGAGGACTTCTCGCTGGCCGACGAGCCCGAGCGCCAGGACATGCTGGCCGCCGTGCGCGAGGAGCAGCGCGCGCGGCGGGTGCCGGCGGCGGGTGCTGCGCCGGCCGCATCGCGTGGCGCAGTGCCGGCCGCGCTGCCGGCCGCGGTGACGGGCACGGCCGACGATGCCACGGCCCCTGCGAAGAAGCGGCGGCGCCGCCGGCGCAAGCCCGCGGGCCGCGGCGACGGGCAGGGCGCCGCGCCATCGGGTCAAGAAGGCGGCGGCGGCACCGGCTCGCAGGGCGGGAGCTGATCGGTCGCGCCGTCGAGGCGCCGCGACCGCGTCCACCATGCATCGCGCCTACGTCGGACTGGGGGCCAATCCCGGCGACGCACGCGACACGCTGAGCGCGGCGTTCGGCGCGCTGGCGGCGCTGCCGGGCACGACCGTGGCGGCACGCTCGGCGCTGTACCGCAGCGCGCCGCACGACGCAGATGGCCCCGACTACCTCAACGCGGTGGCCGCGATCGACACCACGCTCGCGCCGCACGCACTGCTGGCCGGGCTGCACGACATCGAGCGCGCGCACGGCCGCGAGCGGCCGTACCGCAACGCCCCGCGCACGCTCGACCTGGACTTGTTGCTGTTCGACGATCTCGAGCTGCGCAGCCCCGGGCTCGTGCTGCCGCATCCGCGGATGCACGAGCGCGCGTTCGTGCTGGTGCCGCTGGCCGAGCTCGCGCCGTCGCTCGTGGTGCCCGGTCGCGGCCGCCTGGCCACGCACCTGGGTGCGCGGCTGCTGCTGGAGCGGCCGGAAGACAACCCGTTCCTCGCGCGCTTCTACGCCGAAGGCGCGCGGCACGCGCTGCCGACGCAGCTCGTGTTCCTGCTGCAGCGCGTCGACCAGCTGCGCGACCTGGAGCAGCCCGGCGTATTCGAGCCGGCGGTGGTGAGCGACTTCCTGTTCGCCAAGGACGACCTGTTCGCACGGCTCACCCTGGCCGACGACGAGTACCGGCTGTACGCGCAGATCCACGCGCAGGTGGCGCAGCGTGGTCGAGCCCGACCTCGTGATCTGGCTGCAGGCGTCGGCACCGACCCTGCAGGGCCGCATCCGCCAGCGCGGCATCGCGATGGAGCAGCGCATCGCCGAATCGTGGCTCGCGCGCCTGGCCCAGGGCTACGCCGAGCTGTTCGAGCGCTACGACGGCGCGCCGGTGCTGGCCATCGACACCGAGTACTTCAATCCCGCGGCCCGCTCGGCCGACTTCGAGCTGCTGCTCAAGCGCCTGGCGTCGTTCCGCGGACCGCGCGAGTTCTTCGACCCGGTGGCCGACTGGGGGCTCGCGGGCTGACCGCTACACTGCGCGCGTTGCACGCCGGCCGCGGTGCCCGAGCGCCGCACGGACCCGAAGAATTCCCGAGGAGCCCCCACATGCTGTTCGGCAAGCTGCTGCCGCGCGAAGGCAACTTCTTCGCGCTGTTCGACGAGCACGCGGCGCGCATCACCGAAGGCTCGCGCGCGTTCATGCTGATGGTGCAGAACTACGCCGATCCGGCGCTGCGCGAGCGCTATGCCGGCGAGGTCGATGCCGCCGAGCGCGCGGCCGACAAGATCACCGCCGAGGTCAACCGCCTGCTGCACAAGACCTTCATCACGCCGATCGACCGCGAGCAGATCCACTCGCTGATCAACGCGATGGACGACGTGCTCGACCTCGTGCAGGACGCGACCGAGACCATGTCGCTGTACGACGTGCGCGCCATGACCGAGGAGGTGCAGCGGCTGGCCGACCTGAGCACGAAGTGCTGCGAACGCGTGCAGCACGCGGTGTCGCTGATCCCGCGGCTCAACGTGCACGAGGTCGGCGAGGCGGCGATCAAGACCTGCGAGGAGATCGACAAGCTCGAGTCCGACGCCGACCGCGTGATGCGCGCGGCGATGAGCAAGCTGTTCCGCGAGCAGGACGACGTGCGCGAGCTCATCAAGCTCAAGACGATCTACGAACTGCTGGAGTCCATCTCCGACCGCTGCGAGGACGTCGCGAACCTGATCGAGGGCATCGTCCTCGAGAACGCCTGAGGCCGCGCGCGCCCGATGGTTTCGCTGCAGATCGCGCTGTGGGTGCTGGTGCTGCTGGTGGCGCTGGCGCTCGCCTTCGACTTCATGAACGGCTTCCACGACGCGGCGAACTCGATCGCCACCGTCGTGTCGACCGGCGTGCTCAAGCCGCAGCAGGCGGTGCTGTTCGCCGCGTTCTTCAACTTCGTCGCCATCTTCGTGTTCCAGCTCAAGGTGGCCGCGACGGTGGGCAAGGGCATCGTCGACCCCGGCATCGTCGACCACTACGTGGTGTTCGGCGCGCTGATCGGCGCGATCGCCTGGAACGTGATCACGTGGTGGTACGGCATCCCCTCGAGCTCGTCGCACGCGCTGATCGGCGGCATCGCCGGTGCGGTGATCGCCAAGGCCGGGCCCGACGCGCTGGCCTACGCCGGCATCGCCAAGACGGTGGCGTTCATCTTCGTGTCGCCGGCGCTCGGCTTCCTGCTCGGCTCGCTGCTGATGGTGGTCGTGGCGTGGCTGTTCCGCCGCTCGTCGCCGCTGCGCGTGGACAACTGGTTCCGGCGGCTGCAACTCGTCTCGGCCGGGCTGTACAGCCTCGGGCACGGCGGCAACGACGCGCAGAAGACCATCGGCATCATCTGGATGCTGCTCATCGCGGCGGGCGCGGTGAGCGTGGCCGACAAGGCGCCGCCGATGTGGGTGGTGGTCAGCTGCTACGTCGCGATCGCGCTGGGCACGATGTTCGGCGGCTGGCGCATCGTCAAGACCATGGGGCAGCGCATCACCAGGCTCAA
>CAZFET010000391.1:1427-3052 GCA_964517545.1 uncultured Burkholderiaceae bacterium | reverse complement strand
CGGACCGCTGCGCTCCTGACACGCCGATGGACGTCGCCGCGCCGGCGCCTGCCCAGCCGCGTTGCGGACTGATCGCCATCGTCGGGCGACCCAACGTCGGCAAGTCGACCCTGCTCAACGCGCTGGTCGGGCAGAAGATCTCGATCACCTCGCGCAAGGCGCAGACCACGCGCCACCGCATCACCGGCGTGCGCACCCTGGGCGCCTCGCAGTACGTGTTCGTCGACACGCCGGGCTTCCAGACGCGGCACTCCGGCGCGCTCAACCGCACGCTCAACCGCACCGTCCAGGGCGTGCTCGCCGACGTGGACGTGGTGCTGTTCGTGGTCGAGGCCGGCCGCTTCGGGCTCGACGACGCGAAGGTGCTGGCGCTGCTGCCGCCCGACAAGCCGGTGATCCTGGTGGCCAACAAGCTCGACCTCGTGCGCCGGCGCGCCGAGCTGGCGCCGTGGCTCAAGCAGATGCAGCAGCGGCGCGACTTCACCGAGTACGTGCCGCTGGCCGCCACCCGCGAGGCCGACGTCGCGAAGCTGCTCGGCATCGTCGAGCCCTACCTGCCCGCGCAGCCGTGGCTGTACGACGAAGACGCGCTGACCGACCGCAACGAGCGCTTCCTCGCCGCCGAGATCGTGCGCGAGAAGCTGTTCCGGCTGACCGGCGACGAGCTGCCCTACAGCTCGACCGTGGTCGTCGACGAGTTCGAGGAAGAGGGCCGCCTGCGCCGGGTGGCCGCGACCATCGTGGTCGAACGCGAGGCGCACAAGGGCATGGTCATCGGCGACAAGGGCGAGCGGCTCAAGCGCATCGGCACCGAAGCGCGCGCCGAGCTGGAGAAGCTGCTCGACGCCAAGGTGTTCCTCGAGCTGTGGGTCAAGGTGCGCTCGGGCTGGGCCGACGACGAGGCGCATCTCAAGTCCTACGGCTACGACTGAGCACCGCGATGGCCACCCGCCATGCGCCGCTCGCGGCCTTCGTGCTCCATCACCACGACTGGAGCGAGTCCAGCCTGATCCTCGACCTGTTCACGCGCGAGCAGGGCCGGCTCGTCGTGGCCGCGCGCGGCGCGAAGAAGCCGCACTCCAACTTCCGTGCGGTGCTGCTGCCGTTCCAGCGGCTGTCGGTCGCGCTCGGGCGTGGCGATGCGCACGCCGAGGTGCAGACCCTGCGCAGCGCCGAGTTCGCCGGCGGTCCCGGACTGCCGCGCGGCGAGGCGCTGTTCGCCGGCTTCTACTGCAACGAGCTGCTGATGAAGCTGCTGGCGCGGCACGATCCGCATCCGCGCCTGTTCGACGCCTATGCGGCCACCTTGCCGCGGCTCGCCGGGCCCGACGAGGCCGTGCAGGCCGCGCTGCGCGCCTTCGAGCTCGTGCTGCTGCGCGACATCGGGCTGCTGCCCGACCTCGCGCACGAGACGTCGACGCAGCGGCCGGCGCGCCCGGGTGCGCACTACACGCTGCGCGGCGACGCGGGCCTCGTCGAATCGACCGACCGCGGCACGCCCGACGGCGCCACGTGGCTGGCGCTGCAGTCGGCGCTCGACGCCGATGCGAGCCGCGCCGACCCCGCCGCGCTCGCGCCCCTGCAGGCGGCGTGCGCGCGCGAGCTGCCCGCGCTGCGCACGCAGC
>CAZFET010000391.1:0-1417 GCA_964517545.1 uncultured Burkholderiaceae bacterium | reverse complement strand
CTTCACTATCATCTGGGCACGTCGGCGCTGCGTTCGCGCCAGCTGCTGGTCGATCTGCAATCCCTCGCCGCATGAACCCGCTCGTCGCTCCCGATGCCGCCCGTGGCGGGCGCACCGCGCTGTCGGTCAACGTCAACAAGGTGGCCCTGCTGCGCAACACGCGCCATCTCGGCATCCCGAGCGTCACGCGCGCCGCGACCCTCGTGCTCGAGGCGGGCGCCCAGGGCATCACGGTGCACCCGCGGCCCGACGAGCGGCACGTCCGCGCGCACGACGTGCACGAGCTGGCCGAGCTGCTGAAGGCCTGGCCGCACGCCGAGTACAACATCGAGGGCAACCCGTTGCACAACCTGATGGACTTCGTGCGCGCCGTCCGTCCGCACCAGGCCACGTTCGTGCCCGACAGCGTGGGCCAGTTCACCAGCGACCACGGCTGGAGCTTCCCGGCCGATCTCGAACGGCTCCAGCCGCTGGTGGCCGCGGCGCAGTCGCTCGGCGTGCGCGTGAGTCTGTTCATGGACCCCGTGCCCGAGTCGATGCGCGCGGCCCGCGAGACCGGCGCCGACCGGATCGAGCTGTACACCGAGAGCTACGCGCGCGCGCACGGCACGGCGGAGCACGCGGCGGTGCTCGCGCGCTTCACCCGCGCCGCCGAGGCCGCGCTCGCGGCGGGCCTCGGCGTCAACGCCGGCCACGACCTCAATCGCGCCAACCTCACCGACTTCCTGCGCGCCGTGCCCGGCGTGCAGGAGGTCTCGATCGGCCACGCGCTGATCGCCGACGCGCTCGAGCTCGGCTACGCCGAGACCGTGCGCGACTACCAGCGCTGCATCCAGCGCGCGTTCGCGCCGCGCTGATGCTGTTCACGGTCGCCTTCCCGAACTGGAGCGGCGACGCGCTGGCCGCCGTGCAGTCGGTGCGGCGCGAGGCCGACCCGCAGTACGCGCTCGTCGAGCCCCATCTCACGCTGCTGTTCGGCGCCGATCTCGACGAGGGGATCTACCTCGACCACGTGGCGGCCGTCGCGCACGGCACGAGACCCGTGACGCACCGGATCGGCTGCGCCCTGCCTTTTCCGGAGGCCGGCCGCGGTGCGCATGTCTACCTCGTGCCCGACCTCGGACTGAGCGAGCTCGTGCGCCTGCACGATGCGCTGTACCGCGGCCCGCTCGAGCGTGCGCTGCGGTACGACATCGCCTACGTGCCGCACGTGACCCTGGCGCATGGACCCGACGCTCTGCGCGCCAGGCGGATCGCGGACGAGTGGAACGCGCACGCGCCGATCATCGATGGCGTGTTCGACGCGCTCTCGGTCGGTACGCTGCGCGGCGGACGGTTCGAGGTGCTGGCGCACTTCGCGCTGGAGGCCGCGTGATCCACGGCATCGGCACCGACGTGTGCGACCTGCGGCGCATCG
>CAZFET010000390.1:0-3054 GCA_964517545.1 uncultured Burkholderiaceae bacterium | reverse complement strand
AACCCTGGGACAACTCGCTTCGCGGCGCTTGACTTCGAAGACGGTTACTCAGTGCCCGCGACCGCCGGCCAGGTCGTCGAGGATCGGGCAGTCCGGCCGCTCGTCGCCGGCGCAGCAGTGCGCCAGGTGCTCCAGCGTGCGCTGCATGCCGCGCATCTGCTCGATGCGCTGCTGCAGTTCGGCCGCGTGCGCGAGCGCGATGCGCTTGACGTCGGCGCTCGAGCGGCGGCGGTTGCGCCACAGCGCGAGCAGCTCGCCGATCTCGGCGATCGAGAAGCCGAGGTCGCGCGCGCGGCGGATGAAGCGCAGGGTGTGCACGGTCGGCTCGTCGTAGCGCCGGTAGCCCGCGTCGCTGCGCGCCACCTTCGGCAGCAGGCCGATGCTCTCGTAGTGGCGGATCATCTTGGCCGACACGCCGCTGGCCGCCGACGCCTCGCCGATGTTCATGCGCGCTGCTCCTTGCCCTTCGGTGCCCAGCGCTGCAGCAGCAGCGCGTTGCCGACCACGCTCACGCTCGACATCGCCATCGCCGCGCCGGCGATCACCGGGCTCAGCAGCCCGAAGGCCGCGAGCGGGATGCCGACCACGTTGTAGACGAAGGCCCAGAACAGGTTCTGCCGGATCTTCGCGCTGGTGCGCCGCGAGATGTCGATGGCCGCGGGCACCAGGCCCACGTCGCCGCGCATCAGGGTCACGCCGGCGGCCTGCATCGCGACGTCGGTGCCGGTGCCCATGGCGATGCCGATGTCGGCCGCGGCCAGCGCCGGCGCATCGTTCACGCCGTCGCCGACCATCGCCACGCGCGCGCCCGCCGGCAGTCCGTCGCGCAGCGCGCCGATCACGGCCGCCTTGTCGGCCGGCAGCACCTCGGCGCGCACGTCGTCGATGCCGAGCGCGGCGGCCACCGCGTGCGCCGCGCCGCGGTTGTCGCCGCTGACCAGCACCGTGCGCACGCCGGCGGCCCGGAGCGACGCGACGGCCTCGGCCGCGCCCGGCTTGAGCGTGTCGCCGAAGGCGAGCAGCCCGAGCAGGCGCGGCGCCGCGCCCGCGGTCGCCAGCCACGACACGCTGCGGCCGGCCGCCTGCGCCTGCGCGGCCGCGTCGGCCAGCGGCGATGTGTCGACCCCCAGCTCCTGCATCCAGCGCGAGCTGCCGAGCACGTGGCGCAGCCCGTCGATGCGGCCTTCGATGCCGCGGCCGGCCACGGCCTGCAGCTGCGTCACGGCGGGCCGCGCGAGCGAGCGCGCGTCGGCCGCCGCCACCACCGCGCGCGCGAGCGGATGCTCGCTGCCGGCCTGCAGCGCGGCCGCCGTCGCCAGCAGCGACAGCTCGGTCGCGCCGGCCGGCCGCATCTCGACCAGCACCGGCTTGCCCTCGGTGAGCGTGCCCGTCTTGTCGAAGGCCACGACCTTCACTGCGTGCAGCGCCTCGAGCGCCACCGCGTCGTGGATCAGGATGCCGTGCTTCGCGGCCACGCCGGTGCCGGCCATGATGGCCGCCGGGGTCGCGAGGCCGAGCGCGCACGGGCAGGCGATGACCAGCACGGCCACCGCGTTGAGCAGCGCCTGCTGCGCGTCGAGCCCGAACGCCAGCGCACCGAGCGCGAAGGTGAGCGCGGCGATCGCGATCACCGCCGGCACGAACACGGCGCTGACGCGATCGACCAGGCGCTGGATCGGCGCCTTGCGCCCCTGCGCGGTCTCGACCAGCTGCACTATGCGCGCGAGCATCGACGGCGCGCCGACCGCCGTGGTGCGCACGCGCAGCAAGCCCTCGCCGTTGAGCGCGCCGCCGGTCACGCGGTCGCCGGCGTGCTTGGCCACGGGCAGGCTCTCGCCGGTGACGAGCGACTCGTCGGCATGGCTCGCGCCGTCGAGCACGACACCGTCGACGGGGAAGCGCTCGCCCGGCCGCACGACGACCGTGTCGCCCACCTGCACCGCGCCTAGCGGCACCTCGCGCTCGGCGCCGTCGCGCCACACGCGCGCGACGTCGGGGCGCAGCGCCTGCAGCGCGCGCAGCGCGTCGGTGGTGCGGCGCTTGGCGCGCGCCTCGAGCCACTTGCCGAGCAGCACCAGCGTGATGACGACCGCGGCCGACTCGAAATACAGGTGCGGCATGGCCTCGGGCTCGTGCAGCAGGTGCCACAGCGACAGCCCGTAGGCGGCGCTCGTGCCGATGGCCACCAGCAGGTCCATGTTGCCGGTGCGGGCGCGCAGCGCGGCCCAGCCCGCTCGATAGAAGCGCGCGCCGAGCCAGAACTGCACCGGCGTGGCCAGCAGCAGCTGCAGCCAGCCGGGCAGCATCCAGTGCCGGCCGAACAGGTCGCCCACCATCGGCAGTGCGAGCGGCAGCGACAGCGCGGCGGCGATCAGCACGGCGCGGCGCTGCGCGGCGAGGCGGCGCTCGGCGGCAGCGTCCGCATCGCGCGGCGCCGGCGGCGCGGCGGCGTCGGCCTCGGGCACCGGCGCGGCGCCCACGGCGTAGCCCGCGCGCTGCACCGCCGCCTCGAGCGCCGCGCGCGGCGTGCCGCGCAGCACGGTGACGCTGGCCGACTCGGTGGCGAGGTTGACGCTCGCATCGGTGACGCCGGGCACGCGCGCCAGCGCCTTCTCGACGCGCGCGACGCAGCTCGCGCAGGTCATGCCCTCGATCGGCAGCACCCAGGTGTCGGCGGCCACGTCGTAGCCGGCGGCGCGCACGGCCTCGCGCAGCGCCGCGGCGCGGGCCGCGGCGGCGCCGCGCACGGTGGCGGTGTCGGCGGCGAGGTTGACGCTCGCCTCGGCGACGCCCGGCACGCGGGCGAGGGCCTTCTCGACACGCGTCGCGCACGACGCGCAGGTCATGCCTTCGATCGACAGCCGGCAGACGGGCTCGTCCGCGTCGGCGGCCGCCAGGGGGACGGCGGTGGCAGTGGTGTCCATGCAGGCACTCTAGACCTTGCCATCATGTCAGGGTCAAGGCCCGGCGGTGCAAGACCCGCCGCGCCGCGCGGCGTCTCGGCGGCGGGGCTTGATTTTGCCATCGGGGCAAGGGCCATCACCCGTCGCATCG
>CAZFET010000389.1:0-3054 GCA_964517545.1 uncultured Burkholderiaceae bacterium | reverse complement strand
CTTGCATCGCCTTCTGTCATGCGCTACAGTCCCCGCGGCCAGCACGATGCGCGCGAACCCCAGGCTCGACATCGAGACCGCGATCACCGAACTCGCGGTCGGCGAGGCGCTGGTGAGCTTCCTCGACGCCAAGGGCCGCCCGTCGGTCACCGAGCGTGTCTACGTGCTGCCGCCGGGCAGCCAGATCGGCCCGATCACGCCCGAGCAGCGCAAGGCGCTGCTCGCGAACTCGCTGGTCGCCGGCACCTACGACAAGACGGTCGACCGCGACTCGGCCTACGAGAAGCTCAAGGGCCGCGCCGCGCAGACCGCCGAGGCCGCGCAGCAGATGCAGACGCAGGCCGACGGCGGCGGCCTGCTCGGCGGGCTGTCGGACGTGCTGTTCGGCTCCACCGGCCCGCGCGGCGGCAAGCGCGAAGGACTGGCGCAGGCGGCGGCGAAGTCGGCCGTGCGCACCATCGGCTCCAGCGTCGGCCGCGAGATCGTGCGCGGCGTGCTGGGCTCGCTGCTCGGCGGCTCGCGCCGGCGCTGACGCGACCCATGCTGCTCACCGCGCTGAAGTGGATCGCCGTCGCGGCGGTGCTGCTGGCGCTGGCCACGGTCGTGGCCGCGCGGCTCGGCGCGTTCGCCGGCAGCGCGCCGCAGAACCTCGGCGTGAAGGACGGCCGGCTCAAGCCGCCCTCGCGCACGCCCAACAGCGTGAGCAGCCAGGCCGACCTGTATCCCGACCACCCGCAGCGCGAGTACGCGCGCATCGAGCCCTTCCCGCTCCAGGGCGACGCCGCGGCATCGATCGCCCGCCTGCGCGCCATCGTCGAGGGCATGCCGGGCACGGCCGTGGTGAAGGCCGAAGCCGGCTACCTGTACGCGCAATGCACCACGTGGCTGATGCGCTATGTCGACGACCTCGAGTTCTGGGCCGACCCGGCGGCCGGCGTGGTGCACGTGCGCTCGGCCTCGCGCGTCGGGCGGCGCGACTACGGCGTCAACCGCGAGCGCGTCGAGGCGATCCGCGCGAAGTACCTGCAGCGCTGAGGCCGCGGCCCGCGCAGCTCAGTCGCGGCGCAGCGCCTGCACGTGCTGCCAGGTGTCCACGCGGTGGCGGAAGCGCACCACGCGGCCGTCGGCGTCGAAGTGCCATACGTGGACCTCGTCGGGCTCGACCACCTGCTTGCCCGTGGCGACGACGGTGAACTCCGCGTCGATGAGCGCCACCACCGTGCGCTCGTCACCGTACAGGCCGCGCGGCTCGAAGCGGGTGAGACGGATGCCGCCGAGCGCCTCGAAGAACTTCACGACGTTGGCGCGGCCGCGCAACGGCTGCAGCCACGGCACCTCGTTCGGGTAGCCGCCGTACTCCCACTGCACGTCGTCGGCCAGTGCCGCCAGGATGGCGGGGACGTCGCCCTTGCCGAACGCTTCGTAGATCTGCTGCACGCGCGCGATCGAGTTCATGCCGGTCTCCTCGGCGCCGGAAACAGGCGCGGCGCCTGCATCGTGTACGGCACCGACCGGCGCGCGGATTCACCGTCGTGCCGGTCCCGCCGGCGGGCGGCGCGGCCTCAGGGCGCGGGCTCGAAGCGCGCCGCCGGCGGTGCCATCACGCGCGCGGCCTGCTGCAACGAGCCGAGCAGCCGGTTCGCGTACCAGCCGTTCTGCGTATCGGGCTCGAAGGCGGCGAGCAGCAGGTTCGCCAGCGGCTGGTCGAGCGGCACGTACCAGCTGCCGGCCGGCACCTGCAGCGCCTGCGGCTCGAGCGCGACTTGCACGCGCAGCGCCGGCGCCGCGTCGGCGATGGTGCCGCGCACGTCGGCCCGCGCCGACTCCGCGCGCTCGGTCTCGCGCCAGCGTTCGGCCTGCACGGTGGCCGGCGCGGCGAAGCGCCGCACGTCGGCGCCGAGCCAGCGCAGCCGCTCGACCACGGCGGTCGCGTCGGCCGCGAGCCAGTAGCCGCAGGGCCGCGCGCGCGTCTTCAGCGGGCGCAGCTGCAGCGACGAGTTCCAGTCGACGTCGACCACCTTGTCGGCGCCGGTCTCGGGGTCGAGCATGGTCAGCGCGTAGCGCGTCGGCGTGGCGGCCGCCTCGACCACGAACTCGCCGCGACAGGCCTGGGCGGCCACGTCGGCCTCGACCTGGCGACGCATCGCGAGCAGCGTGTCGGGTTCGCGCGCGGCGCTGCGCAGCAGGCTCTCGGCCGCCACCACGTGCGTGTGCACGCGGCGCATGAGGTGCAGCCGGCCGATGCCCACGCCGCGCGTCTCGACCAGGAACGACACCGCGTTCTTCAGTCCGCTGACGTTGCGTCCGGTGTCGGGCTGCACGCCGCCCATCGACACGCGCTTGTCGGCCACGTGGGTCGACGTCGTGTAGTACCACTCGGCGGCGAGGCCCTCGCGCGCCAGCGCCTCGCGCAGCGGCTGGTGGAAACGCCACTCGCTCGCCTCGGTCAGCGCCGGCGGCAGGTTGGCCGTCGTCGCGTACTGCAGCAGCACGTCGAAGCGCTGCACCGCGTCGAACTTGTCGAGGTAGCGGCCGACCACCGTGTACTCGTGCGCGTCGATCACGAGCGCCGGCCGCAGGTCGCGCGCGAGCGCGGCGAGCGCCTGCGCCTCGGGCGTGCGCAGCAGGAGGTGGTCGCGGTTGACGTCCAGCGCGTTGAACAGCACGCGGCGGCCGGCGAGCGCGCCGTCGGGGTTGGCGCGCGGCATCAGGGCCACGTTGATGCGCTCCAGCAGCGGCGACAGCCGCCCGCGCGCGAGCTCCTGCGCCAGCACGAGCAGCGCCTCGCCGGGCGCGGGCTCGTCGCCGTGCTGCTGGCCGACGAGCAGCACGGTCGGGCGCGCGCTGCGCGCCAGCGCCTCGGCCGCGGCGCCCGGCTCGCGCGCGAGCAGCAGCGCGACCAGCGGCACGCCGCGCTGCGACCGGCCGACCTCGACCACGCGCGCCGAGACCCCCGGCGCCGGCTGCGCGGCGAGCCGCCCGAGCAGATCGCGCAGTTCGTCGTCGGTGGTGAACGACGCGCGGCCGGGCTCGAGGCCGGGTGTCAGGTAGCGC
>CAZFET010000388.1:2684-3084 GCA_964517545.1 uncultured Burkholderiaceae bacterium | reverse complement strand
GGCGTGCTGGTGCTCGGCACCGGCAGCATCACGCACAACCTGCGCCGCGTGGCGCTGGTGGCTGACCCCGCTCGACGAGCCCGGGCTCATCGTCGGCACCGTGCGCTTCTCGCAGGTGAGCTACGGGCCGTTTCGCAACGCGATGCTGGGCTACGCGATCGACGCGGCGCACGAAGGCCGCGGGCTGATGCGCGAGGCGCTCGCCGCCGCCATCGACGAGGTGTTCTCGCCGCGCGTGAACCTGCACCGCGTGCAGGCCAACGTGCGGCCCGAGAACCTGCGCAGCCTCGCGCTGCTCGAGCGGCTCGGCTTCGAGCGCGAGGGCCTCGCGCGCGAGTACCTGTTCATCGACGGCGCGTGGCGCGACCCGAGCCGAAGAGTCCCCCACGATCGCGCGCCA
>CAZFET010000388.1:0-2674 GCA_964517545.1 uncultured Burkholderiaceae bacterium | reverse complement strand
GTGCGGCCCGCGTGCTGGTAGCGGCCGGCCGCGCCGCGCGGCGCGTCACTGCCGCGGCAGGCTGCCGATCACGCCCTCGACGAACCAGTCCATCGTCGCGATCTGCGCGTCGCTCATCGTGCCGGCCTCCTGCCGCACGCGGCCCTGCTGGTCGGCGATGCGGCCGGCGAACGGGTGCGCCTTGCCGGCCATCAGGTCGCGCCGGCGCGACTCGACGAACTCGCGCACGTCCTGCGGCAGCGCGGGCGACAGTGCCGACAGCCGCACGAAGCCGTCCTTCATGCCGCCCCACACCGGTTGCGGCTTCCAGCGCCCGTCGAGCACGCGCTGCGCCACCGTCGTGTAGTAGCCGCCCCAGTGGTGCGTCACCGCGGCGAGCTGCGCGGTGGGCGCGAAGCGCGCCATGTCGCTGTGGTAGGCGATCAGCTTCGCGCCCTTCTCCTCGGCAGCCTGCGCGACCGCCGGCGACGCGCTGTGGTACGTGAGCAGGTCCGCGCCTTGCTGCAGCAGCGCCGCCGCGGCCTCGCGCTCCTTCGGCGGGTCGAACCAGGTGTTGACCCACAGCACGCGCACCTGGGCCTTCGGGTTGGCCGCGCGCAGGCCGAGCGTGAAGGCGTTAATGCCCTGGATCACCTCGGGCACCGGAAAGCCGGCCACGTAGCCGACCACGCCGCTGCGGCTCGCCTTGCCGGCCAGCAGACCCGCGAGCCAGCGCCCCTCGTAGTGGCGCGCGTTGTACGTGTTGAGATTGGGCGCGGTCTTGTAGCCGCCGGCGTGCTCGATGCGCAGCTCGGGGAACTCCGCGGCCACGCGCAGCGCGGGCTCGAGGTAGCCGAAGCTGGTGGCGAAGATGAGCTTGTGGCCCTGGCGCGCCAGGTCGCGCATCACGCGCTCGGCGTCGGGGCCTTCGGCCACGGACTCGACCACGGTGCTCTGCACGCGCGCGCCGAGCGCCTTCTGCATCTCGAGGCGGCCCTGCTCGTGCTGGTAGGTCCAGCCGGCCTCGCCGATCGGGCTCACGTAGACGAAGGCCGCCTTGAGCGGCGCGCCTTGCGCGCCGGCCGGGGTGGCGGGGGGAAGCATCGCAGCCGCGAGCGCGAGCCCGCGGATGAGGTTTTTGTACATGGTTGACCTCGACATGGCCACGTGTGGAGCGCCGGCCGCGGCGGTGGCGCGCCGCGGAGGCGAAGCAGGCGCGCGATTGTAGATGCGCGCCGTGTGCGTCGTGCGCGCCGGGTGGGTCGTGCGCGCGTCGTGCGCGCCGCGCGCTCAGCCGGCCGCGGCCGCGAACGCCGCGTCGAGCTCGGCGATCCAGCGACGCTTCTTCTCGTCGGGCGCGAACGCGGCCTCGAAGCCGTTGCGCGCCAGCCGGTAGGCGTGCGACGCGCCGAGCTGCGGCAGCGCGTCGAACACCGCGAGCCAGTTGTCGTTGACGTAGCCGCCGAAGTAGGCCGGGTCGTCGGAGTTGATCGTCGCCGCGAGGCCCGCGTCGAGCAGCGCCGGCAGGTTGTGCCGGGCCATCGTGTCGAACACGCGCAGCTTCACGTTCGACAGCGGGCACACGGTCAGCGGCACGCGCTCGCGCGCGAGACGCGCGACCAGCGCCGGATCCTCGACGCTGCGCACGCCGTGGTCGATGCGCTCGACTCGCAGGACGTCGAGCGCCGTGCGCACGTACTCGGCCGGGCCCTCCTCGCCGGCGTGCGCGACCACGTGCAGCCCGAGCTCGCGGCAGCGCGCGAACACGCGCGCGAACTTCTCCGGCGGGTGGCCGCGCTCGCTGGAGTCGAGGCCGACGCCGATGAAGTGACGGCGCCACGGCAGCGCCTGCTCCAGCGTGGCGAAGGCCTCGTCCTCGCTCAGGTGGCGCAGGAAGCACAGGATCAGCGCGGCATCGACACCCAGCTCGGCGTGCGCGCGGTGCAGCGCGTGGTCGAGCCCGCGGATCACGGTCTCGATCGGCACGCCGCGCGACGTGTGGGTCTGCGGGTCGAAGAAGATCTCGGCGCGCCGCACGTGGTCGGCCGCGGCCCGTTCGAGGTAGGCCCAGGCCACGTCGAAGAAGTCCTGCTCGGCAAGCAGCACGCTCGCGCCGGCGTAGTACAGGTCGAGGAAGCTCTGCAGGTCGGTGAAGGCGTACGCCGCGCGCAGCGCCTCGACGCTCGGCCACGCGAGCTTCACGCCGTTGCGCTGCGCGAGCCGGAAGATCAGCTCCGGCTCGAGCGAGCCCTCGATGTGCAGGTGCAGCTCGGCCTTGGGCATGGTGCGCAGCAGCGCCGGCAGGCGCTCGCGCGGCACGGGGGGAACGGTCGCGGTCATGCGGGACTCTCCTGCGCGGCGGGCTCGGCCTCGAGCGACGAGGCCGCCCGGCCTTGCGGCGCGGGCGGCCCCTCGTCGGTCATGCCGGCCTCACTTGCCGGTCGGCACCTTGCCTTCGACGCCCTTGACGTAGAAGTTGATGCCGCCCAGCCACTTGTCGTCGGCGACCTCGTCCTTCTTCAGGACTTCCTTGCCGGCGTTGTCGACCACCGGGCCCTTCCAGATGACGTAGCTGCCGTCCTTCAGGCCGGCCTTGGCCTTCTCGACCTTGTCCTTCAGGTCGGCGGGCACCTTGTCGGAGATCGACACGATGTCGATCGCGCCTTCCTTGACGCCCCACCAGGTGCCGGAGTTG
>CAZFET010000387.1:463-3091 GCA_964517545.1 uncultured Burkholderiaceae bacterium | reverse complement strand
CTCGTCGCGCGTGGTGCGCGAGGACTCGGCGATGCCGGGGCGGCGCGATAACTCGATCCAGAGCTCGGGCACCAGCACGCCTTCGAGATCGAGGCAGACGACCTGCATCGGCTTGCGGCTCCAGGGTGGCGGGCAAGGCCGGATTGTCGCCGAGCCGCCGCGCGCGCATGATCGCCGCCATGACCGAACTCGTGGTGCGCCGCCTGCTGATCGACCTGGAGTCGCCGTTCGAGCGTCGCTGGAACGGCGGCGACGCGTTCCGCACCGCCTTCGCGAACGCGCTGTCGATGAGCTTCCCGGCCGGCGAGCAGTACTTCATCGACGCGGTGCGCATGGGCCTGAAGGCGCTGCCCGAGGCCGACCGTGCCCGCTTCGCCGCCGAGGTGCAGGGCTTCGTCGGCCAAGAGGCGACGCACCGGCGCATCCACGCGCTGTTCAACGAACAGCTCGAGCGCCAGGGCTTCGTCAACGCCTGGGAGGCGCGCATCAAGGAACGCCAGCGCCGCATGGCCGAGGCGGGCTTCGACGCACGCCACTGGGTCGCCGCCACGGCGGCCACCGAACACTTCACCGCGATCCTCGCCGACTGGATGCTGCGCCACCCGCGCTGGCTCGACGACGTCGAGCCGCGCCTGGCCACGATGTGGCGCTGGCACGCGTCGGAGGAGTCCGAGCACCGCAGCACCGCGTTCGACCTGTACCTGGCGCTCGGCGGCAACCACCGCTGGCGCGTGCGCTGGATGCGCATGGTCACCTGGTACTTCGCGACCGACCTCGCGCGGCAGACCGTGTCGAACCTGGCGCGCGACGGCGCGCTGTGGCGCTGGAGCACGTGGCGCAGCGCGTGGCACTACCTGTTCGGCCGCGAAGGCCTCGTGCGCCACACCTGGAAGCCGTGGCGGCGCTACTTCCGCACCGACTTCCATCCCGCGCAGCAGGACGGCTCGCCCGGCCGCGACTGGCTGGCCGCGAACCAGGACGCGTTCACGCCGGTGCGCTGACGACCGGCGGGCCCGGCCGCCTCAGGTGGCCTCGCGGCCGAACTGGCGCAGCTTGCTCATCCACTTGCGGCGCGTCGAGTCGTCCATCGTCTCCACCAGGCCGATCAAGGTCTCGTAGACGGGCGCGATGCCCACGAAGCCGAGGATGTTGCGTTCCAGCGCCTTCACGCTGTGCGCGCGGAAGTACCAGCGGTACAGCAGCGCCGGCATGCCCATGGTCACCACGATGCGCGCGGAGCGTCCGCCCAGTGCCTTGCGGGCCAGCGGATTGCCACCCTCGGAGTGGAAGGCGAAGCCCGGCCGGGCCACCTGCTCCAGGAACGCCTTCAGCAGCGCCGGCATGCCGCCCAGCCACAGCGGAAAGATCAGCAGGACGTGCTCGGCCCAGCCGATGTCGGCCTGCGCCTGCTTCAGGCTCTCCGGCAGGGCGTCGTTTTCCCACTCGTGCTTGCTGCGCAGCAGCGGGAAGTCGAGCCGCGACACGTCGATCGTGCGCAGCTCGTGCCCGGCCTCGGCGATGCCCTGCGTGTATGCCCGCGCCAGCGCGTGGCACAGGTGACCGCCGGCCGGGTCCGGATGGCCCTGGACGATCACGATGCGCTTGCCCATTCAGTCCCTCCTGCGGCCCGTCGACGACCGGTGACCGCATCTTCGGGGCAGGGCTCGCTGCGTTCCTTGAGCTAGCGCAACGTCACTCCGACGCCGTGAGCGTCACCGGCTGCTGGCGGGTGCGGTTGCCGCGCTGGATCGTCAGCGTGACCGTGTCGCCCGGCTGATGGCGCTCCAGCAGGGTGAGCATGTCCTCGAGGTCGGCCACCGGCTCGCCGTTCACGGCGGTGATCACGTCGCCCGGCACCACGCGGCCGTCGGCGCCGCGCGCGTAGGGCTGCAGGCCGGCGCGCTGCGCCGGGCTGCCCGGCGCCACCTGCACCAGCGCCACGCCCTTGTCGACGCCGAGCGCGCGCTGCAGGCTCGCGGTGGCGGCGGTGACGCCCAGCGCCGGGCGCACGAAGAGCCCGTCGCGTATCAGCCGCGGCACCACGCGGTTCACCTCGTCGACCGGGATCGCGAAGCCGATGCCGGCGCTGCCGCCCGAGGGGCTGTAGATCGCGGTGTTAACGCCGATCAGCCGGCCGGCCGAGTCGAGCAGCGGGCCGCCGGAGTTGCCGGGGTTGATGGCCGCGTCGGTCTGGATCACGCCGCGGATGGTGCGCCGCGTCACCGACTCGATCTCGCGGTTGAGCGCGCTCACGATGCCGGTGGTCAGGGTCTGGTCGAGGCCGAACGGGTTGCCGATGGCGTACACCTTCTGCCCGACCTGCAGGTCGCGGCTGCTGCCGATGGCGATGGGCACGAGCTTGTCGCGCGGCGCGTCGATGCGCAGCACGGCGAGGTCGCGGTCGGGAAACACGCCGACGAGCTGGGCCCGCCAGCTCGACTGGTCGGCCAGGGTCACGCGCGCCGCGTTGGCCTCCTGGATGACGTGGAAGTTGGTGACGACGTGGCCGCGGTCGTCCCAGATGAAGCCGGTGCCGGTGCCGCGCGGCACCTGCATCACGTTGGCCGAGAACAGCTCGCGGCTCAGCTCCAGCGCGGTGATGTTCACCACCGACGGCGACTTGCGGCG
>CAZFET010000387.1:0-453 GCA_964517545.1 uncultured Burkholderiaceae bacterium | reverse complement strand
AGCGCGAGCCGGATCCGGTCGACCCCGGCGGAGGCACGATCACCGACGGCGACGTGCGGCGGAACACCTCGATGTTCTGCCGCTCGTCGGCCTCGAGCGCACCGCGCGGCGCGACGGCGCGCGGCGCGGCTTCGGTACGGCCGTTGCCCAGGCGCGGCCACAGGGCGAGCGCGGCGACGGCGATGGCGAGCGCGGCGGCGTTCCAGGCGATCAGCCCGCGGCGCGGCAGCGGACGGTTCATGACGGTCTCCCGGTACGGCGGAGCGTGCCTTCAGCTGATCATGTACGCGGCGGCGGCGGTGGCCACGAGGGTGCCGCCGTCGTTGACGAGCTTCATCTGCGTGGAGCCCACGCGCCCGCCGAGCCGCGTGACCTCGGCGGTGGCCACGAAGTGCGAGCCGATGCCCGGGCGCAGGAAGTCCACGCGCCGGTCGATCGTGCCCATCTTCGCGA
>CAZFET010000386.1:1473-3095 GCA_964517545.1 uncultured Burkholderiaceae bacterium | reverse complement strand
TCAGCTTGACCAGGCGGATGTACTCCTCGGTCCGCGCCTCGATCTCCCGCGACGTCGTGACGCCCGTGACGAACGACCTGAAGCTCGCCAGGGATACGAACGGGTTCGCCCTCGGCTGGACCTGGGTTCTCGGCGAGAGGGACCTCCTCGACGTCTCGGCGTCGCTCGCGCTGCTGCCCGGGCTTCTCGGCGCGCGCACCACCTTCTTCTACCCCGGCTCGAGCATCGGCAACTTCACGCCGGCCGACGCCGTCGGCTTCCTGCGGCAGGTGCGCGAGCGCTGTGCCGGCGGCGGCCTGCTGATCGGGGTCGACCTCGTCAAGCCGCGCGAGATCGTCGAGCCCGCCTACGACGACGCGCTCGGCGTCACCGCGGCCTTCAACCTGAACCTGCTGCTGCACCTGAACCGGCTGCTCGGCGCCGACTTCGACGTGCGCGACTGGCGCCACGTGGGGCTGTGGACCGAAGCCGCCTCGCGCATCGAGATGCACCTCGAGGCGCGCCGCGACGTGCGCGTGGCGTGGCGCGGCGGCGAGCGCCGCTTCGCCGCCGGCGAGCGCCTGCACACCGAGAACTCGTACAAGTACCGTCCGGAAGACTTCGACGCGCTGCTGCGCGACGCCGGCTTCACGCGCATGCGCCACTGGCGCGACGCGCGCGGCTGGTTCTCGGTGGTCTGGGCGACCTGAGCGCCGCCGCCGCCGCGCCGTTCAGGCGCCGTGGCAGCGCTTGTACTTGAGCCCGCTGCCGCACGGGCAGGGGTCGTTGCGTCCGGGCCTGCGCTCGACGCGCAGCGGCGCCGGACGCGGCGCGTGGTCGACCCAGAACGTGCGCAGGTCCTGCACCGCGAAGCAGGCCTCGTCGAGCAGGCCGTCGCGGTCGGGCGCTTCGCCGGGATACGCGGCGCGAAGATAGGCGTCGAGCTCGTCGGCCGGCAGGACCAGCGCACGTACCGCCTGCAGCGCCTGGTCGCGCTCGGCAGCGGCCTCGTCGTCGAGCGGCGCGTCCCAGTCGGCCGCGAAGTCGGCGAGCGCCTGCAGGAAGCCGTCGGCCCAGCGCGCGCCGAGCGGATCGGCGTCGGCGTCCTCCGGCTGCACGTCGGCGCCGGCCGGCTCGAGCACGAGCGGGCGCAGGCGCAGCGCTTCGGGATCGTCGAGCAGCGACTCGGGGTCGAGCTCGCGCGCGATGACGTTCCAGCGGCCGAGCAGCGCCTGCATCGCCTGCGCCACGTCGTCGGGGTCGGCGAAGGCGCGCTCGAAGGCGTCGCCGCACATCGCGGGCAGCCACTGCGAAGGCGGCACGGTCCGCGGCCCGGCCAGCAGCGCCGTGAGGTAGCCATCGGCCCATTCGGTGTCGATGCGCGGGTCGAAGCCGCCGAGGCGGCGACACACGGTGTCGAAGGCCTCGAGCTGGCTCTCGTCGGTCGGTGGCAGCGGCTTCACGGGTCGTGCGATGTCGTCAGTCGAGGTGCTCGCGCAGGAACGCGATCAGGCGTGCGCGCGCCGCGGCCCGGGCCTGCGCGTCCCCGCCGCCGGTGACACCCTGCCCCGGCGACGCGCCGCCGGGCACGTCGGTGCGCCGGCGCTCGGTGATCCGGCCCGGCGCGCCCGACGTGCCGGCGG
>CAZFET010000386.1:0-1463 GCA_964517545.1 uncultured Burkholderiaceae bacterium | reverse complement strand
CGTCGGTGCGCCGGCGCACGGGCGCCTCGCCGTCGAAGCCATGATAGGCGCCCGCGTAGACCTCGAACGCCGCGCCGGCGCGCCGCGCGAGCTCGATGCACGGGCCCGGCGCGGTCCAGTCGTCGGCGCCGCCGAGCAGCAGCTGCAGCGGCACACGCGTCTCGTAGCCGCGCCCGAGCTCGGCTTCGCAGCCGGGATAGAACGCCACGGCCGCGCGCGGCACTGCCGACGACGCGCGCACCTCCGGATGGCGCGCGTTGGTCGCCGCGAGCACCGTGCTGCCGCCGTTGGACCAGCCCACCAGCGCGAGCCGCGACGCCTCGACGTCGGGCCGTGCCGCGAGCCACGCCAGCGCCGCCAGGGTGTCGCGCCGCCGCTGCTGCTGCGTGACGGCCCGCGAGCCGGGCGCCTGCGTGCACATCTCGCGCACGCCGCGCGGGCCGAGCGAGTCGAGCACCAGCGCGTGCCAGCCTTCGGCCGTGACCAGCGCGGCGTAGGTGCTCATGCGCGCGTCGAGCCGGCCGCGCCGGTCGAAGGCGCCACCGCAGCCGTGCAGCAGCAGCACCGCCGGTCGACGCGCCGACGCATCGCCCGCGCCTGCGCCGCCGACGGCCGCGCCGCGCGCCGCGAACCAGCGCCCGCTCAGCATCAGCGGCACGCCGTCGCGCAGGTCGAGGCCGGGCAGCTCGACGCGCTCCTGCGCGCGCGCCGGACACGCGGCGGCGATGAAGAGCGCGACGCACGCCGCCGCCACGCGGCGCGCAATCGGGCGCGTCGCCGCCATCGTGCGCGCGAACGCCGGCGCGTCCTCGACGCGTGCGCGCCGCACCGTCGGGCGATCGGCTGAAGGAGCGGCGGTGTCGCTCATGCGCGGGAGTATCGCGCGCGACCCGGTGCGCGGGTCGCGCGAACGCGGCACGCCGCACGCTGCGCCGACGCGTTCGCGGCATCGCGCCGGCACGCCGCCGTGCCTACCTTGCCAACACGCGCGGCAACGTCGCCGCGCGACAGGAGAACCTCATGAACGCCACGATGTCCCGCGCAGCCGATCGTCGCTGCGCCGCGCACCGCCGACTCGACGCCGACGGCCCGTCGGCCCGGCCCCCCGCCCGCTGCGATGCAGCCCGCAGCGCCGCGCTTGCGCTGGGCGCCGCCTGCATCGCGGGCGCACTGGCCGCGTGCGGCGGCGGCGACGGCGGCATCGACGCGCCGCCGCTCGTCACGCACGCGCAGTACGACTGGGAGGCGCTGACGATGGCGCCGTACACCGTGCTGATCGACCTCGACGGCCCGCCGGCGCAGATCGACACGGCACTGGCCGCCGTGATGTGGCCGCAGGCCGACGAGGCGCGCACGGTGTTCGTGCGCGGCCGCGACACCGCGGCGGCGGCCGGACTGGCCGAGCAGTTGCGCAAGCGCGGCGTGACGCGCGTGTCGGTGGTCGGCGCGGTCGAGCCCTGAGC
>CAZFET010000385.1:0-3101 GCA_964517545.1 uncultured Burkholderiaceae bacterium | reverse complement strand
GGCGGCGTGGGCGTGGGGGTCGGCGTGGCCGTCGGCGTGGGGGCCGGGGCGGGTTCGGCGGAGGCCGTCGGCTCCGGCGAGGCGGTGGGCCCGGGCGACGGTGTGGGGGCCGGCCGGAGGGCGATCCGATCGAGGACGCCGAGCACCGCTACGGCACGCTCGACGGCACGGTCGTGTGGGTGCAGACCGCCTGCCGGCAGGAGCACGATGCCGCCGGGCGCGTCGAGCGCCTGGTCTGGTCGTCGGTGGACGTCACCGCGCGCAAGCACACCGAAGGCGCGCTGCAGCAAAGCCGCGACCGGCAGCGCGAGATCGCCGAGGCGATGCGCCTGCTGATGGAGACCGCCGCCCAGGGCATCGTGTCGGTCGACGCCGAGGGCCGCGTGGTGACGGCCAACGCGGCGCTGCTGCGCATGTTCGGCTGGAGTGCCGACGCGCTGATCGGCCGCTCGATCGACGAGCTGGTGCCGCAGTCGCGGCGCGCGGCGCACGCACGGCACCGTGCCGAGTACGCGCGCTGGCCGCGCGCCCGCGCGATGGGCGCGGCGCTCGAGCTGACCGCGCAGCGCCGCGACGGCGGCATCTTCCCGGTCGAGGTGAGCCTGAACCACGTGACCACGGCCGACGGCGGGCGCACCGTCGCGTTCGTCACCGACGTCACCGAGCGCAAGCGCGCCGAAGCCGAGCTGCGCCGCAGCCACGTCGCGCTGCGCGAGCGCGCGCTCGAGCTCGAACGCCGCACGGCGCAGCTCGGCCGGCTGGCCTCGGAGCTGACGCTGGCCGAGCAGCGCGCGCGCGAGCAGCTGTCGCGCACCTTGCACGACGAGCTGCAGCAGCTGCTGTACGGCGCGCGCCTGCAGATCGACGTGCTCGAACGCGCCGCCGCCGCCGGGCAGGCCGACGCGCCGGCGCTGGCCGCGCGCGTGCGCGGCGCGATCGACGAGGCGCTGGTGGCGGCGCGCTCGATGAGCATGGAGCTGTTCCCGCCGGCGCTGGCCTACGGCAACCTGCCCGACGCGCTGGCCTGGCTGGCGCGCTCGATGGCGCAGCGCTACGGCTTCACCGTGGAGCTGGCGCTCGATCCGCAGGCCAACCCGCGCGCCAAGGACGTGCGGGCGCTGCTGTTCGAGTCGATCCGCGAGCTGCTGTTCAACGTGGTCAAGCACGCCGGCGTCGATCGCGCGCGCGTCGAGCTGTCGCGCGAACCCGGCGACCGCGTGCGCATCACCGTCTCCGACCAGGGCCGCGGCTTCGACGCCGAGGCCGCGCTGCGCGAGGCGCAGACCGGCGCCGGCCTCGGCCTGTTCAGCATCCGCGAGCGCGTGATGCTGATGGGCGGGCGCATCGAGGTCGAGGGCCGCCCCGGCGCCGGCGCCCGGCTGACCCTGCACGCGCCGGCCGGCTGACCGCGCGGCGACGAAGGCACGCCGCGCCTCATCGGCGCGCCACCGCCGATATGCTCCGCCCCGTGGACGAGATCGACTGTGTCGTGGTCGGGGCCGGCGTCATCGGACTGGCGCTGGCGCGCGCGCTGGCGCTGGCCGGCCGCGAGGTGGTGCTGATCGAGGCGGCCGACACGATCGGCAGCGCGACCAGCTCGCGCAACAGCGAGGTCGTGCACGCGGGCCTGTACTACCCGGCCGGCTCGTGGAAGGCGCGGCTGTGCGTCGAGGGCCGCGAGCGGCTGTACGCGTTCTGCGCGTCGCACGGCGTGGCGCACCGGCGCTGCGGCAAGCTGATCGTCGCCACCGATGCGTCGCAGCACGCGGCGCTCGATGCGCTGCTGGCGGCGGCGCATCGCAACGGCGTGACCGACGTGGTGCCGCTCGAGCCCGCCGAGGCGCGGCGCATGGAGCCCGCGCTCGCGTGCAGCGCGGCGCTGTGGTCGCCATCGACGGGCATCGTCGACAGCCACGGCCTGATGCTCGCGCTGCGCGGCGAGGCCGAGGACCACGGCGCGATGCTCGCGCTGCAAAGCCCGCTCGTGCGTGGCGAGGCCGTGGACGGCGGCCTCGTGCTCGACGTGGGCGGCGCGCAGCCGATGCGCGTGCGCGCGCGCGCCGTGGTCAACAGCGCCGGGCTGCACGCGCCGGCGCTGGCGGCGCGCATCGGCGGCCTCGACGCGCGGCACGTGCCCGTGGCGCGCTACTGCAAGGGCAGCTACTTCGCGCTGGCCGGCCGCGCGCCGTTCTCGCGCCTCGTGTACCCGATGCACGACCACGCCGGGCTCGGCGTGCACCTCACGCTCGACCTGGCCGGCCAGGCGCGCTTCGGGCCCGACACCGAGTGGGTCGACGCGATCGACTACCGCGTCGAGCCGCGCCGCGCCGACGCGTTCTACGCCGCCATCCGCCGCTACTGGCCGGCGCTGCCCGACGGTGCGCTCGCACCGGCCTACGCCGGCATCCGGCCCAAGATCGTGGGACCGGGCGAGCCGGCGGCCGACTTCGTGATCCAGGGCCCGGCCGTGCACGGCGTGCCCGGACTGGTGAACCTGTTCGGCATCGAGTCGCCCGGGCTCACCGCGTCGCTCGCGATCGCCGACGCGGTGGTCGCGGCCCTGCGCGCATGAGCGGCGGCGGCGCGCTCGAGCCGCTGGCGCAGCCGGTGTTCCGCCGGCTGTGGTTCACGTGGCTCGCGGCCAACGTGTGCATGTGGATGAACGACGTCGCGGCGGCGTGGCTGATGACTTCGCTCACGCCGTCGCCGGCGATGGTCGCGCTCGTGCAGACCGCCTCGACCCTGCCGGTGTTCCTGCTCGGGCTGCCGAGCGGCGCGATGGCCGACATCGTCGACCGCCGCCGCTGGTTCATGTTCACGCAGCTGTGGGTGGCGGTGGTGGCGTCGATCACCGCGGCGGTGGTGATCGCCGGCGCGGTGAGCCCGGCGCTGCTGCTGGCGCTGACCTTCGCCAACGGCATCGGCCTGGCGATGCGCTGGCCGGTGTTCGCGGCGATCGTGCCCGAGATCGTGCCGCGCGCGCAGCTACCCGCCGCGCTCGGGCTCAACGCGGTGTCGATGAACGCCTCGCGCATCGTCGGGCCCATCCTCGCCGGGCTGTGGTTCGGGTGGGCCCCGGCGCTGGCCTGCGGCTGCACCTC
>CAZFET010000384.1:2701-3103 GCA_964517545.1 uncultured Burkholderiaceae bacterium | reverse complement strand
GGATCTGTTCCGCACCTGCCCGCGCACCGGGCTGCAGTTCCACAAGTCGGCGGAGTCGCTGATCAAGCTCAACGCGGTGGCCGCCGTCGTCGCGCTGCTGGTCGGCGGCGTGCTGGCGCTGCTGATCACGCTCACGCGCTGGCAGGCCATCCACCTGGTGAACGCGGAGAACTTCTACCTCTACCTCACCGCGCACGGCCTGGACATGCTGGTCGTGTGGATCATCTTCTTCGAGATCGCGATCCTGTACTTCTGCTCGTCGACCCTGCTGCGCTGCCGGCTGGCGACGCCGCGGCTGGCGTGGCTCGCGTTCGCGCTGATGGTGATCGGCACGGTGACCTTCAACGCGGCCATCTTCACCGGCAACGCCAGCGGCGCGCTAAAGATCGTCGGCGAGTCTTA
>CAZFET010000384.1:0-2691 GCA_964517545.1 uncultured Burkholderiaceae bacterium | reverse complement strand
GCGCTGATGGTGGTCGGCGCGGTGGCCGTCAACGCGGCCATCTTCACCCGGAACGCCACCGTGCTGATCACCTCGTACGTGCCGCTGCCCGCACACCCGGCGTTCTACCTGGGGCTCATCCTGTTCGCGGTGGGCGCGCTGATCGGCTGCTTCATCTTCCTCGGCACCCTGGTGATCGCGAAGGCGGAGAAGACCTACGAAGGCTCGATCCCGCTGGTCACCTTCGGCGCGATGACGGCCTGCATCATCGCGATCTTCACCATCGCGTCGGGCGCGATCATCCTGATCCCGACCTTCCTGTGGTCGATCGGCTACGTGAAGACGATCGACCCGCTGATGTACCGCACCATCTGGTGGGCCTTCGGCCACTCGTCGCAGCAGATCAACGTGAGCGCGCACGTGGCCGTGTGGTACGCCATCGCCGCCATCGTGTTCGGCGCGAAGCCGATGAGCGAGCGCGTCTCGCGCACGGCCTTCGTGCTGTACATCATGTTCCTGCAGCTCGCCAGCGCGCACCATCTGCTGGCCGACCCGGGCCTGTCGACCGAGTGGAAGGTGTTCAACACCAGCTACGCGATGTACCTGGCGGTGCTGGCCTCGATGATCCACGGCCTCACGGTGCCGGGCTCGATCGAGGTGGCGCAGCGCGAGAAGGGCTACACCAAGGGCCTGTTCGAGTGGATCCGCAAGGCGCCGTGGGGCAACCCGGTGTTCAGCGGCATGTTCATCTCGCTCATCGGCTTCGGCTTCCTGGGCGGCATCTCGGGCGTGATGATGGGCACCGAGCAGCTCAACATGCTCATCCACAACACGATCTACGTGCCGGGCCACTTCCACGCCACGGTGGTGATCGGCACGACGCTCGCGTTCATGTCGCTCACCTACTTCCTGCTGCCGGTGCTGTTCAACCGCGAGATCATCCTGCCCGGCCTGGCGAAGTGGCAGCCTTACCTGTTCGGCCTCGGCATGGCCGTCTTCACCTTGGCGATGATGGGCGCGGGCACCCTGGGCGTGCCGCGACGCCACTGGGACATCACTTTCGCCGGCGCGTCGCTGCCCTACGAGTACCCGGGCTCGGCGTGGCTGATGCTGGCCATCATGGGCGCGAGCGGCGTGGTGGCGATCGTCGGCGGCGCGGCCTACATCCTCGTCACCGTAGGCACCCTGCTCGTCGGCAGGAAGCTCGACACGGGCGAGTACTCGCCGAAGCGCACGGTGCTGAAGATGCCCGTCGGCGCCACGCTCGCCGGCCACGGCGGCCATGGCGGCGGCTTCGCCGCGCCCGGCACCTTCGTCTTCGCGCTGGTCTTCCTCGCGGCCTTCGTCCTGTACTACTTCGTCAACTGGAAGTACCTGTCGACGGTGTGGGGGCTGTCGTGACCCACCACCGCCGCGACGGCCTTCGGCTGCCTCGCCCCGAGGCGGCCCGGCCACGCCGGAGCCGCCTCGGCCGCCGGGTCGACGGCGCCGCGCCGGCCCTCGGGTGAACTGCTGCGCAGGAGCGATATGAAGGCTGCCGTCTCCGCCCGCGACGTGCTGTCGCTGTTCAAGCTGCGCATCGGCGTGGTCATCGCGGTCACCGCGCTCGGCGGCGTGGCGGTGCAGCCCGGCGCGGTGCCGGGCGCCGGCGCGGTGGCGCTGCTTTTCCTGTGCGTGCTCGTCGCGTCGGCCGCCGCCGGCGCGTTCAACCAGTGGTGGGAGGCCGACCTCGACCGCGCGATGAAGCGCACGCGCGGCCGGCCGTTCGCCACCGGCCGGCTGCGTCCGCACGCGGGCTGGCTCGCGCTGATCGTCGCGCTCGCGCTCGCGGCCGGCGCGATCGCCTGGCGCGTGACCAATGCGCACGCCGCGGTGTACACGGTCGCCGGCGCGGTGGTGTACGCGCTCGTCTACACCGTGTGGCTCAAGCGCCGCACGTGGTGGAACATCGTGATCGGCGGACTGGCCGGCAGCTTCGCGGTGCTGGCCGGCGCGGCCGCGGTGGACCCGGCGCTGTCGGCCCAGGCGTGGCTGCTCACGCTCGTGCTGTTCCTGTGGACGCCGCCGCACTTCTGGAGCCTCGCGATCGCCTTCCGCGACGACTACGCCGCCGCGCGCGTGCCGATGCTGCCGGTGGTCAAGGGCGACCGCGTGGCCGCGCTCGCGATCACCGCGCACGCGCTCTTGCTGCTGCTGCTGACCGTCGCGCTCGGGCTGATGTCCGGCGGCGTCGCCACCACGCTCGGCGCGGCCGCGGGCGGCGCGTGGTTCGTGCTCGAGGCGTGGCGGCTGCAGCACGAGCCGAGCCGGCGCCGCGCGATGCGCTGCTTCGCCGCGTCGCTGATCGAGCTGACCTTGGTGCTCGCGGGAGTGATGCTCGACGCCGCGCTGGCCGGGAGCTGACCATGTGGCGCGCGGTGCTGCTCGCCGCGGCGCTGCTGGGCGCGCTGCCGGCAGACGCCGACGCGAACGCCCCGCTCGCGTGGGACCGCGCGCTGCAGGACAGCCAGGCGGCGATCGGCCGCTCGCTGCGCGAAGGCGGCATCGACGCGATGCCGCTGCTCGACAGCCGCGAGCGGCGCTTCTCGCTGGCCGACCTGCGCGGCCGTCCCTTCATCGTGAGCTTCGTCTTCACCCGCTGCTTCCAGGCCTGCCCGGTGGCCCCGCAGTCGCTGGCCGCGGGGGTGCGGCAGGCGCGCCAGGCGCTCGGCG
>CAZFET010000383.1:0-3103 GCA_964517545.1 uncultured Burkholderiaceae bacterium | reverse complement strand
TCAGCGTCGACTCATCAAAAAGGACAACGCAGCGGGGCGTGGTCGCTCCCGCTGCGCTTCGGCGCCGCCGGCCCGGCGGCGCCACGGACGGTCACGTCACGTCTTTCCAGAAGGCGGCGTTCAGGCGCCACGCGATCACGGTGAAGATTCCGAGGAACAGCAGCACCCACACCCCCAGCCGCACGCGCTGGTTCTGCACCGGCTCGCCCATCCACTGCAGGAAGGCGACCAGGTCGGCGACGGCGTTGTCGTATTCGCGCGGCGACAGCGTGCCGGGCGTGATCTGCTCGAAGCCCTTGAAGACGTGCACGGTCTTCGACGGGTCGTGCGGGTCCTTCTCGTCGGCGAACACGGCGCGGCGCTGGCCCTGCAGTTCCCACATGACGTGCGGCATGCCGACGCTCGGGAACGCGAGGTTGTCCCAGCCGGTGGCCTTGCTGTCGTCGCGGTAGTAGGTGCGCAGGTAGGTGTAGAGATAGTCCGCGCCCGAGCCCTTGCCCTGCGCCGAGCGCGAGCGGGCGATCACCGTCAGGTCCGGCGGCAGCGCGCCGAACCACTCCTTGGCCTGCTTCGGATCGAGCGACACCTTCATGGTCTCGCCGACCTTGTCGCCGGCGAACAGCAGGTTGTCGCGGATCTGCTGCTCGGTGAGCCCGATGTCGCGCAGGCGGTTGTAGCGCATGAACGCGGCCGCGTGGCAGTTGAGGCAGTAGTTGACGAACAGCTTGGCGCCGTTCTGCAGCGACGCGAGGTCGGTGACCTTCTCGGTCGGGAAGCGGTCCCAGGCCACGCCGCCCTCGGCGGCGTGCGCGACGCCACCCAGCAGGGCGAGGCTGGCGGCAAGCGAAGCGAGCAGTTTCTTCATGGTGTGCGTCGGCGTTGCGTTCGTGCGTGCGGGCACGGGCTCAGTGCGCGGCGAAGGTGACGCGCGCAGGCACGGGCTTGAACTCGCCCAGCCGGCTCCACCACGGCATCAGCAGGAAGAAGCCGAAGTAGTACAGCGTGCCGATCTGCGCCATGAGGGTCTTGACCTCCGACGGCGGCTCGATGCCGAGCCAGCCGAGGATCAGGAACACCACCACGAACACGCCGTACACGTACTTGTGCCAGCCCGGCCGGTAGCGGATCGACTTCACGGGGCTGCGATCGAGCCAGGGCAGGAAGAACAGGATCATCACGGCCGCGCCCATCACCACCACGCCCCAGAACTTGGCGTCGAAGGTCTTGAGCAGCGCGACCCCGACGACGGCGCCGACCAGGGTGATCAGCTTGCCGC
Organism: uncultured Burkholderiaceae bacterium; assembly: GCA_964517545.1. GTDB lineage: Bacteria > Pseudomonadota > Gammaproteobacteria > Burkholderiales > Burkholderiaceae_C > CAZFET01. The sequence goes on along the minus strand of CAZFET010000383.1, from coordinate 1,827 downwards.
GGCCGGACAACCCGCCCTTGAGCACCGCGAGCACCGCGCCGATCGCGATCACCACCACCCGCACGTTGACCATCACGTCGGTGGTCGCGCTCAGCCTCGAGTAGTACTGCGTGAAGTACCACACCGGGGCGATGTGTGCCGGCGTCTTCAGCGGGTCGGCCGGGATGAAGTTGTTGTACTCGAGGAAGTAGCCGCCGAACTCGGGCGCGAAGAACACCACCGCGCTGAAGGCCATCAGGAACACGCTCACGCCCAGGATGTCGTGCACCGTGTAGTACGGGTGGAACGGAATGCCGTCGAGCGGCTTGCCGTCCGGGCCCATGGTCGCCTTGATCTCGACGCCGTCGGGGTTGTTGGAGCCGACGTCGTGCAGCGCGAGCAGGTGCGCCACCACGAGGCCGAGCAGCACCAGCGGGATCGCGATGACGTGGAAGCTGAAGAAGCGGTTGAGCGTCGCGTCGCTGACCACGTAGTCGCCGCGGATCAGCAAGGCGAGGTCGGGGCCGATGAAGGGCACGGCGGCGAACAGGTTCACGATCACCTGCGCGCCCCAGTAGGACATCTGGCCCCACGGCAGCAGGTAGCCGAAGAAGGCCTCGGCCATCAGGCACAGGAAGATCAGGCAGCCGAAGATCCAGACCAGTTCGCGCGGCTTGCGGTAGCTGCCGTAGATCATGCCGCGGAACATGTGCAGGTACACCACGATGAAGAACGCGCTCGCGCCCGTCGAGTGCATGTAGCGCACCAGCCAGCCCCAGGGCACGTCGCGCATGATGTACTCGACCGAGGCGAACGCGAGGTTCGCGTCGGGCTTGTAGTGCATCACGAGGAAGATGCCGGTGACGATCTGGATCACCAGCACCAGCAGCGCCAGCGAGCCGAAGAAGTACCAGAAGTTGAAGTTCTTCGGAGCGTAGTACTCCGACAGGTGCTTCTTGTACTCGGCGAACAGCGTCGGGAACCGGTTCTCGGTCCAGACCATCAGCTTCTGCGCCGCCGAGGCGCCGGGCGGGGCGTCCTTGAATTCAGCCATCGTGGGTGTCCTCGGAGGTCAGGCCTTCTTGTCCTCGCCGATCAGCAGCGTGGTGTCCGACAGGTACATGTGCGGCGGCACCTCGAGGTTGTCGGGTGCGGGCTTGTTCTTGTACACGCGGCCGGCGATGTCGAACGTCGAGCCGTGGCAAGGGCACAGGAAGCCGCCGGCCCAGTCGTCGGGCAGCGAGGGCTGCGCGCCCGGCTGGAACTTCGCCGTCGGCGAGCAGCCGAGGTGCGAGCAGATGCCCACCGCGACGAAGACCTCCGGCTTGATCGAGCGGTACTGGTTCTTGGCGTACTCGGGCGTCGGGTACGCGGTGCGCTGCGACGCGGGGTCGGCGACCTGCGCCTCGGTCTTCTTGAGCGACTCGAGCTGCTCCGGCGTGCGCCGCACGATCCACACCGGCTTGCCGCGCCACTCGACGGTGACCATCTCGCCCGGCTTGAGGTTGCTGATGTCCACCTCGACCGCGGCGCCCGCAGCGCGGGCGCGTTCGGAGGGCTGGAAGGTCGCGACGAACGGTACCGCGGCAGCCACGCCGCCGACGGCGCCGGCGCCGCAGGCGATCGTGACCCAGGTGCGTCGAGCCTGATCGACTTCGGGCTTGGTCATGGGGCTTCTCGGATGAGGCTTGTGAGGCGGGAGCAGCCGAAGATTCTAGCGGACGCGTCAAGCCCGGCCGGCCTCTCGAGCAGCGCGCCTTGACTTCGCTCGGCGCTCCGGAATACTGCGCGGGCACCGCGGGTCGGAGGGACGCGCGGGCACCTTGGTCCCAAGCGGAGACAACAGCA